>CAZEIY010000126.1:7127-10135 GCA_964512375.1 uncultured Rickettsiales bacterium
CCCGTAGGGGCCGCTTGCTCAGCGCTGAGCGCAGCGAGTCCGGTTCTTCAGGCTTGGTGCAGCTATGCGTTGAGGCGCCTCCTGACGGCGAGGTCCGGGAGCGCTCTCGCCTGTTCGAAGAGAGGATTGCGCACGCAACATCTCGTCTCTGGGAGCTTGTCGAAGACGGGATGGAGGTCCGGCTGATTCTGCTAGGCGTGCACCTTCCGGTTGCTCGGGATGTCGCAAGCAGGCGCGTTGTCCTGCGCTCCCTGGCCCTGGTCGAGTTGCCCACAGGGGTCAAATGATGGCAGTTCGCCTTGCTCCAGGTGACCGGTTCAAAGCCACGCAGCACGTCGTGCGTCTGCTGGTTGTGTTGCTTGGTTTCGCTGCGCTGCGCATGGGTGGCGAACTCGATGGGCTGCGCGCTCTGGTAGCCATTGGGGCTGTCGGGCTGTCGTGTTGGCCCGCCCGTCCTCGCCTCGGCGCTCGGGGCTGGTTGGTGCTGCAGGTTGCCTTCCTGCTCTGGTTGGTCCTCGGTGCAGGCTTCCTGCACCGACATCTGCTCACTCTCTTTGCTGAGTTGCTTGTCTTTGTTCAGGTCCACCGGCTCCTTGCTCGGGTGCGCGCGCAGGATGACTTCTATCTGGCCTTCATTTCGTTCGGGCAGGTGCTGATCACTTCGGTGCTGACTATCGATGTCATGTACCTGGTGTTGTTTGCCACCTACGTCGTCGCTACGGCCTGGCTGCTCCTGCTCGCCCAGATTGCTCGAGGAGCAGAGGTCATTGAGCACTCCTCTTCGACTCCGGCGAGGCTTCCCTCCGATGTCCTTTCCCGCCTGGACTCGTTCACAGCATCTCGCTCGGTTGGTGCGGGCCTTGCCCTGGCGCTGGTGTTGCTTGCAGCCACCGCGACCTTGTTCTTTGTTCTCCCACGGATGCAGGCGAGCTTCCTCGAGGGGGGCTTTGTCGCCCCTCTTCATGTGTCGGGGTTCGCAGAGCGTGTTCGCTTGGGAGATCTGGGGTCACTGAAGTTGAGCTCGAAGCCGGTAATGAGAACTCGAATACATGACCGAAAGGGGAATGCTCTGGTCTCGGGTGGTCTCTATTGGCACGGTCTCGCTCTGGACCGATTCGATGGGCGAGGCTGGGAGCTCTCGGAGCCGGAGCGAATCTCCCTTAGCACTCTGGCGGCGAGCGGTGATCTGGGCCCACCGAGGCAGCGGCCCTGGGAATTGCGGCAGGAGATCACCCTGGAACCCCTGGACAGCGATGTCTTGTTCTTTGTTCCGCAGGTAGCCGGAATCTACGGTGTGCGCCGAATGGAGGCTGCCTCTACGGAGGGCTACTACCTTCCGGGCGAGCGACGGGGCAGCGGCGGACGGGTTACCTACACGGTGTACAGCAACCCCGAAGAACAAGATGTTCAGACCCTTCGCGGCGAGGACCCGCAGCAGGGGGAGGCTTTGCTGCTCGAGCGGTACACTCAGTTGCCCAGCCAGAGTCCGCCGCGGATAGCTGAGATCGCTGCCGATTGGACCCAGGGCGCTGCCAGCGCTGTGGATTCGGCGCTCATCGTCCAGGACCGCTTGCGACGTGAATACAGCTACAGCCTCGACCAGGAGGCATCGGCCTACCCGGACCCGATGCTTGCCTTCCTCGATGAGGTCAAGGAGGGCCACTGCGAATACTTCGCCACGGCAATGGCTCTCTTGCTTCGCACCCGCGGCATCCCGGTTAGGCTGGTGAATGGTTTCTATGGTGGTGAGTGGAATCCTGTTGGCGAGTACTGGCTGATCCGCCAGCGAGACGCCCATTCCTGGGTCGAGGTCTGGTTCCCGGAGTCGGGCTGGGTCATCTTTGATCCGACGCCGTCGGTGGGAACAGGCCTCAGTGGTCGCGCGCGAATTCGCCTGCTTGCTCGGCTGTCGGCTTGGGCCGACTATGCAGAGTTGCTCTGGAGAGACGTCCTGCTCGACTATGGCCTTGATTCTCAGGCAGCAGGTCTCCGCTCGTTGTTCGCCACTCTGCACGGCTGGGGAGAGACTGGCGAGGACGGCAAAGGAGCCTGGACCCGTCTCATCACCGGGTTGGCAGCCATGGATGGACGACAAGAAGAGCCCGGCATGCGGCAACACGGCCGCTTGCTGTGGGGCGCTGTGGCTCTTGTAGCCTTGCTGGCGCTCCTGTTCAGCCGAAGTGTGCTTGGGCTCTATCCACGCAGAGAGGCCGCGCGACAGCGGCGTTTGCGGCGTCTGATTCTTGAGATTGAGGCGTCCTGGCGAAGGTCAGCGAGGGGTGGTGCGGTCGAGCGGCACACCAGTCTCGACTGGGCCCGGTGGGCTGCTATCGCCGATCCAGAGCGCTTCTCCATGGCTCCCGAGTTGATCGAGAGGTACTACCAGGTGCGATTTGGCGGTGAGGACGCGCGTCCCGAGCTGTTCGTTGACTTGCGTCGTCTGCGGCGCGTTAGCCGATCCTGGCGGCCCTCGAGACTTACTCGAAGCTGAGTGACCAGTAGAGGTCGGTTTCGTACCTGCCGTCAGTGACAGCGAAGCGTAGCTCGCCAAAGTCACCGGATAGATCTGCGGTCCAGGGAAGCTCCAAGGCGCTGTCGTAGCTGCCGTCATCGGAGCTGCCCAGCGCCAGTAACTCACCGTCTAACTGCCAGTCCCATTCGAGGTACAGGGAGTCTGGGTCACTTCCGGCGACGGAGAAGCTCAGGAAGCTGTCGGTGGGGACGAGTTGGCTGCCAGAATCTGCTGGGAACGAGCTCTCGACGATGGGCGCGTAGCCCCCATCTACGGTGTCATCGGTGCCGTCAAGAAAGATGCACCCCGAGCCCAAGACGAGCGTCATGGCAACGAACAGCAGGCATCTCCCCGCCTGAGGGGAGGGGGGCCTGTGAGAGCGTTCTGGTGCGCGGGTTTGGGTCATTGCCTTGGGGATGTGAAGGTCGGGCCTATTCCACGGTTACTGACTTGGCCAGGTTGCGAGGCTTGTCGACGTCGAGATTCAGGTGAAGGG
>CAZEIY010000127.1:0-9979 GCA_964512375.1 uncultured Rickettsiales bacterium
TCTATCATGTAGAGATCAATCCGACGGCCCTCTCCAGTGCGATGAAAGACTTCACAGTCTTCCTGCACCCGTGGTTCCCGCCTGCTCGAATCATTCGAGTAACTGTTGATGGGGATAGCCCTGAGGGTCTCCGTGTCCTGGAATACGGAGGAACTCGAGAAGCAGGAGAGCGTCGCTTCATCGTGACCAACTACGGGGAAGAGAGCCTGGACGTCATCGAGGTACCCTTCACCGTAGATCCCATGGGCGAGGACGTGTACTGCGGCATTTTCCTCTTCAGTTCGGGAGTCAAGACCGACCGCATCGAGACCCTGGTCTCAGCTGGCGGACACGCCCAGGACTGGCACGGCGAACGAGAAGGGGTGCTGACCATCCCGCGAAACATCCTGGCCGACTCTGTGGTGCTGTTCAGCGAGCCATACTGCAGCGACCACGTCCCCCAATACGGCGACCGCTACGGACTCGCCACTGCGCCCTTCGATCCCGAGAAGGAGCTCCAGTTTCGACTCGATAGGACATGGTGATCGCCGAGCTCTGGGGACTCCTGCTGCACCTGGCCACCGCGGTCTGGGTCCAGTTTCTGCCCGGTCACCTCCTGGGCAGGCTGCTGGTCCCACGAGCCCGAGGGGCAAGACGTCTCGCCTATAGCCTCGCTCTTGGATTCTCCGTTGTACCCCTAGCGCTGTTCCTCGTCGGATCACTGTGGGGACAGCTGCTGACCGCCCAGTATCTGTGGATGAGCTGCAGCCTGCTCAACTTCACCCTGGGCGCAGTAACCCTCGCCAGACATCACTCCAGCGCTGCAGGCGAACCCCTTATTCACCTGAGCAGAACCGACGTGCTGGTCCTGAGCGGGGCAACCATGGCCGCGACTCTGCTGCTGCTCTTCGGCTTCCGCAACATCGATGCCGGTGACGTCCTCACCACCATCCAGCACTGCCTGTACGTCATCTCGCTGCACGGCATCCAGAGCGACCCCAGCAGCTCACTCGCGCTCTTCGACGCAATGACCGATCAGGACATGCACTTCCTGATCCACCACGACGCTGACCGCCTGGTGGGACTGAGCCAACTCCTCTACGAACAGCGCCTGGGTAATGTCCCCCTGCTCTCACCCCATGTGGCCCTCCACGGTAGCCTCGGTTGGCTGACAGCCTGCGTTCACGCGGCCCTGCTGGTGGCCTACTCGGGCTTCTTGATGATGCGCGCTGGGGGGAGTCAACGCAGCAGCGCTCTACTGGTTGCAGCTGGTCTCGTGCTGTGCGGTCAGTTGCTGTCCGTGTACTACCTGAACGAAAACCTGTTCGCCCTGGCGATGGTCTCCTTCCTGATGTGGATTGCACTGGAGCGGCCAGAGAGTTCGAGAGTCGATGGCTGGGCGCCGCTGATCATCGCTGGCCTGATCGGTGGCCACCTGATTGGCGTTCGACACACATCGGTTCTCTTCCTTCCAGCTTTGGTGGTAGGCGTCATCTGGCTACGGAGCAAGAAGAGCGGCTCAAGCGCCTCGTCACCCAACCCAGAAGGAGATGGGGGCTCTCCGTGGCCCGCAGTCCTGGTACTGCTGGCCTGCATCGCTGTGGCCGCAGCACCATGGCTGATGATCAATGAGGCGATGCTGGGTAGCCCCATCGCCCACCCCAAGGTGCAGCCGCGCTCCGATGGTCGAGTCGCGCTCCAGTCTCTGTGGGGCTTCACCTTCTGGTTCAAGGCCATGAACTGGCCGGTGGCCGAGGCCTGGGTCCGAACCCCTTGGAGCCCCTTCCCGACCTCACTCTGGCTCCCCCTGCTCGTTCTCCGCACAAGCGGACTGGTAGCCGGCGTCGCCGCGATCTTCGGTGTGTTCGAGCTCCTTCGCAAGAGAGCAGGCCGCAGCGCCGTGCTCCTCGCACTGTTCTTCCTGCCGCACTGGCTCGCCCTCTCTCTTCTCGAGGGCCTGGACTGGGAGCAGATTAGCTACGTCGTGCCCAGCCTGGCCCCGCTGGCCGTGCTCGTCTGCCTGGGTATTGACCGGTGGGTGAGGCTCTTCGCTCGGGGCAGCGAACAGGTGGCTCCTCCGCGCAGACAGCTCATCCGAGAGGGCGCTGTCATCCTCACTTGCCTGATCGTGCTCGGAGCGACTCAGGCAGCCCTGGGACATGCGCGCTTCCCCATCGATGCGCGGTTGCTTTCCTCTTCTTCCGTCTCTACCGACGAAGACGCCGGGGTAGCCTCTGTACGTCGCTACCTCACCACGCCGCGACTGCTGCCATCGATGCCGTACCTACGGGTCGATGGGGCGCGCCTCGCGCTGCAGGATCTGGCCCATCAGAGCGACGAGACGACTACTACCGCAGAGGGAATCCCCCTATACCCCTCAGGGCAGCTCGCAGTGCTCTCTGCCTACTACAAGGGAACGACCCGCGCCTACGACTTCGCGCTGTCTGGACGCGAACTCAGAGAGGCGAGTGACACGGTGCGCACCGCAGTCTGGCTGCACACAGTCGCCCTTCGACTGCCCGCCACCCAGATCGCAGTCCATGTCGACCGACATCGTGAGCAGTACACCATCGACCTGCGCGAGACCGGGGAACCTTCGTCCACAATGCAGGACTTCACCTTCTGGCTGAATCCCTGGGACCCCCCCATCCGCACCATCCGGATGACACTCAACAGCAAGCCTCTCCCAGACCTCAGGGTGCTCACCTACGGAGGAGAACTCGATGAGGGGGAGCGTCTCCACATCCTCACCAACTACCCGGCCGATGTCCTCGACGTGGTCGATGTGCCCTACACAGTGGACGCGGACGAAGGGGTGGGCTGTGGGATCTGGGTCTTCCTCGAGGGTGTCGATAGCAGCCGCATCGAGACGCTCTCACCTGGCGGTGCTTTCGACATGCGCTGGGACGGAACGGTACAGGGAACCCTGCGTCTACCGCGAAATATGCACGCTGATCACGTCGTGCTATTCAGCGACCCCTACTGTGGTCAGCACGTCCCCCAGAGAGGCGACCGCTACGGAATCGCGCAGGCTCCATTCACCCCGGAACAGGGTCTACAGATCAAGCTGGACCGTCGCTGGTGAACCGAGCAGGCGCTGGTCATGCCAGGCTCGGCCTGCTTCTCGAGATGATCTGAGCGACGCGGAGTCTAGGGACACTCGTAGACGACATGCGAGGTATTCCCCGCTTCAACGGGCACCGGGTTCGCTCCCGTGCAGAGGGCACCGTCAGGATCTCGCACGGTGATCTCCGTGACGCCAGGCTCGACGTTCAGAAAGGCGAGGATTCCCTGAGTGTCTGTCGTGGTGGCGGGACCGAGGTCATCATCCACGGCGAAGGAAGCGTCGTAATCGAGTCCTATCTCAACGGTCGCTCCCGCGTACTCGGTGCCATGGGTGCGGCTGACCGCACCCACATGCAGGAGTCCTCGCTCTGGATTGAAGGCCATTCCAAATTCCTCGAGAAAGAAATCAGCTCGCTCTTCAGCGACGAAGGGATTGAACAGCACCAGGTGATCGACTCGCTCCCGCTGCCAGTTCAAGTCCAAAAGGAACAAGACCGGCGTCAGATCGGCACGCGTGCCGCGAACCAGCGCCTCGCTCTGACCTGCGGGAAGCTCCAGATACCAGTCACCCTCTTCGGTCTCGGTCCAGGTCTCCCGACCTGTTCCTCCTTCTTCGTAGATGTGAATCTCCTGCGCCGGTCGGTACTCCCCGATCGTGATGATCTCAACACCACCATGCACGACGATCAGCTGTTCTTCACCGCTGTCATCATCATCGCCCGCGGGAGAGCTGTCATCGTCATCACCAGCCGTGCAGGCTACGCCAAAGGCGAGGGCAAGGACGAGCAGGACTTCTCGGATGGAGCGAAGCATCCCTTGGAGGATAGCCACTGTAGTTGCGGTCTCGCCAGCCCGAGGCAACAATGGTCCTGCGTTCACCCGCACTGCCCTCCCTTCGATCGTTTGGGGTCCGATGTCCCGGTCATGGCTGCTACTTCTTCTGTTAGTGTCGACCATCGCCTTCTATGGCTGTTCGAGCGAAGCGGATGACGATGACTCGACCATGCAGGACGATGACGACAGCGCCGACGACGACGACGACATTACTCATCCCACCGGCGACGATGACGACTCGGCTACTGGAAATGATGAGCTGCAGTTGGTGCAGGGTTCTGTAGACATCATCACGACCAGCACCGATCAACTGGCAGGCGGGATTCAGGTCTATGAGCTTGGCAACCCGGAGAACTCCAACCTCACCGATAACATGGGCTGCTGGGAGCTGCAGTTTCCCCGGACTCAATCTACAGCGACCGTGGTGGCCTCAGCCGCAGGTCATGAAGAGGCCCGCTACCACCTTGATCTGAGCTGGCAGTCGGACCGAACCGACGACATGATCTTCTTCAACATGTTCCGCACCGCAGAGTTCGGGCCCTTCATGAGCATGGTGTTTGGACTGACCCCCGATCCGAGTAAGGCAATCCTCGAAGTCGGCGCCAAGAGCCTGACGACCGGCCCGAGGCTGGCAGGAGCCACGATTCACACCGATCTGCCCTACGAGATGGTGGTCACCGCGAACGACGAGCCGGGAGAGACGAACGTCACTACCGATGACGGCACCAACTTCTTCATGAACATTGACCCCGGCATGGCAAATATTTGGGTGGAAGGCCCCGATGGCGAGCCCTGCACCGGGCTAAGCCCTGTCGAAGTCGTCGCGGACACGCTCACCCACGTGATCTTCGTCTGCAATTGAGAGCACAACGCTAGTCGATGCCGGCTCGCACTCGCGACACCCCGCCGAGGCCCAGAGTCCTCAGCCAAATACGCTAGACCGCTACTTCTTGGCAGCGAAGCAGCGCTGCAGCAAGGAAATGTGGGACTTGTCGTCTTCGTCCAGCTCCTCGGGCTCGCCGCTGAGCTCAATGGTCACTCCCTTGAACTCAGTTCCGCCGCCCTCGGGGAGCGGGACGTTGACGCAGGCCATGGCCGCCAGGCTATTGGGCGCCTTGGCATCATCGAACGCCATGCCGCAGACGTACAGCGGCTCTCTGGGTGCAGCGAAGTAGCTCACGCTGAAGACGCCGTCCGGACCGGCAATTCCCATGCCCAGGGGTTCGCTGGAGCTTTCTTCGTCCAGGATCGCCGTAGTAGCCGTACCGACCGCGTAGCCCTCGGCCTTGACTCCGGTCACCTTCCCACTGACTGTCCGGCGTTTGCGATCGCCGGTCCAGGCTTCCTTACCGAAGCGAGCACCACCGATCGTCGCCAGCGGGTTGCTCCGAGTCGTGAGCACTAACTCAATCGCCTCCGCCGTGGTGGTAGCCCCGGCCTTGCCCTCGATGGGAGTTGCAGTGCATCCCACCACCATAAAGCTCTGATTATCGTTAAAGGTCGGTGGAGCAAAAGCACACACTGAGATGGCGGCGGGAGCCGCCTCGACGGACATCTTGAACTCACCGAGCATGCCTACTGTGACTGAAAAAATGGGCACAGAGCTATCATCCATCCACGCGCTGACAGGCTTGTCCGTCGCCACCAACACCAACTGATCGACGTCAGGTCGTGGGCCTGGGCCAAGCTTGATATTGCCCTTCAAGCTATAGGAGGCTCCATCGCTGGACTTGCCCTCCGTCCAACACACCTGGAGGGGCGTATCCTGTCCTGCAGCGCTGAGGCTGGACGCATCTGCCGTGTCCCCATAGACCATGGTGGCGTCGACCGGCGGCGCCTCTGGCTCGGCTTTCTCAACAACCTTTTCTTCGGTCGCCGCGGTAGCCGACGGGGCAGCTTCACTCGAACCAGAAGCTTCGTCTGCTGCGGCAGTAGTAGCAGCGCTCTCATCTGTGTCGGGCTTGGCTGAGTCGTCGCCGGAGCATCCAAACGTGAGTAAACAGGCTAGAAAGATAAGGATAAATCGAGTCTGGATTGGCATGGAACGATAGTCTCCGAAGTCGCCAGAAAATGAGAGGGGCTAGCTCAGGGCGAGGACGACCTTAGCCCGCATCCTCGACCAACTCAACCAACTCCAACGCCCCATCTCCAGACGAAGGACACCCCTCCGACAGCACTGCATCCGCTGAGAGTGCCCGCGGCGATGAAGCCGGGTCCTGTTCCTTCTCGACGTTGAACTCCTGGTCGGAGTTCTCAGGCGGACTCAACGCTTCGAAGAGGGTAAGTACTCCGCTCCCCTCCGTAGTCTGCTCCTCGCTATCCTCCGTAGCGGCGTCCCCTCGAGCCCACTCCCATAGAAGTACGCCATCGTCTCCCAGGCACTCCACGCTGACGAGCTTCTCTCCATCTCTGCCCTGGGATTCCCAGCGTGACCAGCGACCTGCCCGACGGTCTGCACGGTAGGCACCCTCGTCGCGTCCCTCTTCATTATCAGAGACCTGGTCTTCGGAGCGCCACGGCCCGGCGTGCGCCTTCTCGACGCTCAGCTGCATCTCCAGGCTGGAGTGCGCCTTGAAGCTCGTAGTGGCCCGCCAGATGCCCTCTCTACTGCCCTTCTCGAAGGTCCCCACTTCCTCGTAGATCTGCCAACCCTCCTCTTGCCAGGTGCTGGTTCGGATCGTCCACAACCCCTCGCGCAGGTCCTCCTGGTAGCTTCCCCATTCCACCCGTCCGGGCTGCTCGGCACCAGCAGATGGTGTGACAACCAGCCAGGGCCCGGTTCGCCGCCCGGCCGCCAGCTCTCCACTCGCCCAGCCCCCGCCATCCGGCCTCTCCAACCTCCAAGATCCCGAGCGCTCTGTCAGTGCTGTGGCCGCACTCCCCGGCTCGCTCTCGGATGAGGGGCGCCAGCGAGAGCCCTCCAGCCAGGTAGCCCAGCGAGAGTCCCGGGCGAGGTGTTTGCCCATCAGACGGTGCAGAGCGGGATCAGGGTGTCCATCCGACGGATGTACCCAGTGCTCACCCGCCACAACTCCTGACAGACCGCCTAGAAGATCGCTGGTGGGAATCCCGCGCTCCTCCTCCAGGAAATGTCTCATACGCTCATGAAGCTCAGCAAAGGGGTACTCGTCATAACCAACAGGAATTGGAATGAGGGAAACCACGGTCGAAAAACCATCGAGAAGTCCCACCAGCTGCAGGTCTGCGAGGCTGCGTTGAAACTGCCTCCAGCCCGGATAGTCTTCATCGAAGTAGTGCGGAACCCTCTCATCGACAAGCTGCCTGCCAATGCGGGTGAATGCGCGATAGTAGGCCAGCCGGATCAGGGCGCTCTGCTTGAGCACCGGAGTTGAATCGACCGTCGCCATCCACCCCGGGAAGTAGAGCTCTCGATCCTCTTGGAGTTGGCTATCGTTGTAGACAAAGAAGCCGACCAGCACCAGATCAGGCTCCAGTCCCCGCCAGCGCTCCAGAAAGTGCAGCCATTGGATGTGGAAGTTGGTGTTCGGGATTCCGCTGTTGAGAACCTCAATGCATCGTCCCGGATAGCTCGAAGCAAGGGACGCCTCGAGGACCGCTGGCCAGGACTCAGCCTCTCGCACGCCCTTACCAAAGGTCATGGAGTCTCCCAGCACCAGCACTCGGAAGCACTCAGGTGCCGGCTCTCGCGGATAGTCCCGTTCGTCACGCAGACCAAGGTTGTTGATCTTCACGGGAACGCTACCTGTGACGCCCTCGGCGCCAGGCACATACCAGTTCAGGGTGAGCCCGGTGCCATCTGCTGCCTGCCGGCCGCGAACGCGAGTGCTGTAGGGGCTGTCGTCGTGCTCAAAGGGCGTGAAGAAGGCACGAAGGTCTTCGCTCTCCGCACCTCGGCAGATGAGCTCCGCTGCGACAAGGGAGAGAGCCAACGACAGAAGGGCGAGCCCCAGTCGGGGGAACAGTGGGTGCGCAGAAGAGGCGGGACCTGACACACTCAGAGGGTACACGCTCGAGCTGCTCAGCTCCCAGGCGGCCCCGCCGACAGGCGATTCTCAGTCAGCAGTGAGGTGTAGCGACCCCTCCGCGTCACATTCGGCCTCGCCTTCGTCGAATAAGCTCGCCACCAGGCTCTGACAGAGCTCCTGGCTCGAGCTACCGCTCGGGACGATCGCAACATCGCTGCCAACCATTTCGGCACCGGGCGCGCCGGCGAGCAGGAAGTCTGGCGAGCTGAGCAACGCGGAGCACAGACGGCGAAGTGAGCTGTCGGCATCCTCTAGCGCGCTGAGCGGTGTCTCGAGAGGGCGCTGCAGCAGAGCTTCGACCAGCTCCCGCTCACTGGGATCAGAGAGATCGGGGCGAGCTACGAGCCGATCCTTGAGCGCCAGGCTGAGGTCTTCGAGGGAGGCATCCTGCGGAGCCTCACTCAGCAACTGGTCGATCCAATCGGCCTCTTGCACCCCTTCCTCTGGAAATGGATTCACACAACGTCCGACCACGTCCTCCCACGCCATGCCTGCGCCGAAGTTGTTACTTCGGAACCCCGTCTCTCCATCCAACAAGAAGACACCGATGTCGATCTCCAGAGCCCTTGCACCCAGCAGGCGATCATCCTCCTCGTGGTCCGTGTCCATCGAGATGTCGTAGATCAGGGGATCAATCTCCGGCCAATCCAACGCATCGGTCACCGCACTGATCAGAGCGCGAGGTGGTAGACGCTCCAGCGCATCACCAGGATTGTTGAGACGCAGAGCCTCAATCTCATGCTCGACCACCCAGGGATCGAACACCGGAGCGATGTAATATGGCGACTCCAGGCCATCGCACTGCTCGGGCATTCCCGGATTGAAATACGGATGCAGCACCACAGCGGCGACGAGCGCCTTCAGTGAGAAGGACTCCTCTACGAAGACCTCGGTCAGGTAGTGGAGCAGGTCACGTTGGTAGCGATTACGTGGGAAGAAGTGCGCAACCGTCAGCGGCCTGCCCATCACCTCATTCCAGACCTTCTCTGCCGTACTCATAGAGACCAGCCAGGCGAAGGCCTCCTCGCCATCGACGCTCTTGTCATCACCAATACTCAGTCCCCCATCACGCAGGCGGTCAAAGCCGTTGCGTAGCAAGCGCTCCAGAAGCCAGATGCTGGGTGGCTCGATGGCCTCTTCGATGAAATAACCAGTCCAGCCTTCAGGATCGGGCTCGATCTCGTCAGGAAGGATGAAGGCGCCACAGTACTCGCTCATGCCCCACGGGTTGTAGCCCTCGCCTAAATCCCAGAACAGTGCCGGAGTCACCCCCTCTGGAAAGAACTCCATCGCCAGGACTCCCTCGATCCGAAAGAAGGCGCCGAGATCCTGCGCAGGACGACCACCGCTATTACCAAACAGGGCCCTCTCGAAGTAACCCGGCACCTGCCAGGTTCGGTCGAGAGCTGGATCGGGGTCATCAGTCACCGAGTACTCGGAGTTGTGGCAAGGGAGACAGGCAACCCGGCGGTTCAGATAGCTCCGCTCGAAGATCTCGCGATACACACCGCGCCACGCAATGTTGGCGCCCGGATTATCCAGATTCACGACCTTGGAGCCCATCTGAGCGAACAGATGCACTCGAAAGACAGGGCTGAGATCATCGAGGGCGATCGCTGAGGTCGCAAGATCATGGATGTTCCAGTGGGTCCTGGTGGCCTCGTCCAGCGGCGAGGTGTCTCGCACCACCGCAGCCAGAGAACCGCTGTACACAGGCCTCTGTGCCCCGTCGAGATCTACAGGGCTCCCGATGCCGCAGCCACGACCGGACCGCTCACCGATACGATTAATCTGAAAAATGTCCTTAAGCACCTCGGCCCAACGTAAAACAAACTGAGGTGAATCCATCATCACGTTCACCAACATCGCCCGATCGCTCTGCTCGATAATCTGCATGAGCAGGTCAATCTCTCGCACTGAGCGCGGGTGTCGTCCCCATAGCTGGGGCAGCAGGCGGCGGACAAAGGCCTCGTCGCCAGCATCACACAGTGGGGTGTCCTGGAGCATGCCAGGACGAAAGCCGGTATCGATGCAGTCGGGTGACGTCAGGCATCCCTCGTCCAGGCAGTCGTAGGTGCCGTCAGCGTCATTGT
>CAZEIY010000128.1:0-9895 GCA_964512375.1 uncultured Rickettsiales bacterium
TGTGGCGAAGGCAGGCAGGGAAAGGGACAGACAGAGCAACGTGGTAATCAAACCAATCGCAAGGCTACGAGTCATGTGCATGAGGGGCTCCAGGGTCTGGGTGGCAGCAGAGCTGCAGGTCTCTTGTAGTTCTCAGGGTGCGATGCGGGTAATGGGGCCTGGGTGCCAGACCAGAGAGCCGTCGGCGCTCTGCGAGGTGGAACCAGCAGCAAGATCGACGGGGCTGAGGCAGACGACGCCGCTGATGCCCTTGCCCGAGACTCGGCCACCAGCAGCGCACAGGGTCTGGCCTGAGGGAGCGCTGGCAGCAGCTTGAGAGTCGTCATCGTCGCCAGTGCTGGTGTCATCGTCATCGTCGCCAGTGCTGGTGTCATCGTCATCACCGCTGGCGCTGTCGTCGTCATCGGTGCTGGTCGTGTCGTCGTCGTCGGGAATCGCTGAGGTGTCGTCGTCGTCACCGCCACCTTCGATGCAGCCGGTGAGTGACAGGCTGAGTACTGCAGTGAGCAGCATGAGGAGCAGGGGCCGATAGGAAAAGATGATTGCGGTTATGTTCATGGTCGTCGCTCTCAGCCCGGGTTCTTGCAGCAGCGGTACTGCTCGTTGTTGTTCCAGCCAGTGTATGAGTAGTTGTCACAGTTGCTCGATCCAAGTAGGACAATCTGACTGGTATGCATCCGGTCGTCGACGATCTCCCAGCCATTGGTCATGTCGATTAGCCCGTTCGGTGCGATCTGGCAGGCGGCCACCCATTCGCTCATCTCGCACAGTCTTCGCCCGGCCTGCGCGCAAATCCGGCTACCGTCGTACCAACTGTCATTGGAGCGGTCGTCTAACTCGATGCAGAAGTCTCCCACCGGCGTCATGTCGCTCGGGCATCCCGATGCCGCCCCCGTGATGAGCCCCGTCTCGCCGTTGATGCGCAGGGTCTCGTTACCGGCGGTGTTCTTGAAGACCAGATCCGAGCCCTGGATGACCTCGATGTTGCCGGTGGTGGTGATGTCGCCGTCAGAAGTGATGGAGTTACCGACAAAGAGGTCACCGGACCAGGTCTCGTTGATGTTGAGCCCCCACGAGTTCAGGGCGCCGGTATTGCCCGAGGCGGTGTCGACCACTTCCAGTCGCCAGGTACCGTTGGCGTCTTTGCCGTAGAGCGCGTAGATGGTGCCGCCTGAGATGGCGAAGTCGCGGGCGATGTTGCCCACCATGTTGGAGGTGCCGGCCAGCTCGCCGTCGTACATGAGCACAGCGGTGTCGTCGGGGGCATACAGGGTGATGCGCAGGTCGCCCATCTCCGGATGGGTGATGTTTACATCGACGCTGAAGTTGTTGATGGAGGTGGCGCCGCCAGCGACGAAGCGCGGTGAGTTGAAGCCGAAGGCGTTGTCGTCAGGGATGTTCTCTGGATTGGCCAGGTAGTCGGTGAGGTAGTTGTCTCCTGGGACGACGGCGCCGATGGTGACGTTGCTGCCGAGGTTGGCGCCGGCGCCGATGACCTCGCCGTTGACGGTGGTTCCGGCGGGCAGGTCGATGGGCGCGTTGGTGATGAAGGTCTCGACCTCAGTCTCGGTGAGGATGTCGTCGCCATCGGCAAGATCTGTCGGCACTCCCGAGAGCGTGCTGAAGTCGATTCCCGTCAGCTGGTCGACGGTAGCCAGGGCCTGTCCGCCCATGGTGGTGGCGGCGTTGAGATCGATGGCGCCATTGATGACATAGGCCTCGACCTCTCCCTCGGTGAGCACGGTGTCTGAGCTGAGCGCGCAGGTCCACTGAGTCAGCAGGGCGTCCCAGACAGGCACGCCGCCGTTGGCGCAGCTGAGTCCGGCCAGGGTGTCGGCGTCGGTGTCCTGGTCGGCGGCGCAGATCCACTGACTGAGCGCAGAACTCCAGGCCGGGATGCCGCCGTCGAAGCAGCCCATAGAGCCCAGCGTGTCGGTGTCGCTGCCGCAGACCCACTGGCCTGAGAGCGAGTCGTAGATGGCCAGTTGACCCGTGGCGCAGCTCATGTTGCCCAGGGTGTCGGTGTCGGTTGCGCACACCCACTGCCCGGCGACGGAGTCCCAGCGCGCGACCTGGCCTGTGGCGCAGCTCATTGAGCCCAGCGTGTCACCGTCGCCATCAGCGAGCTCGGGGGGGATGTCGCTCAGGTCGTCCCAGGAGTTTGCGCCGCCAGCACCCACCCAGGCGCCGGTGTCGTCGATGACCTGCTGGCCGCCCACCCAGATCTCAGCGGCATCGACCACACCGCCATCGACGTGCTCGGCGACCACCGAGCGCAGCGAAGAGGGGACCGACACCACCTGGTGGCGGGGACTCAAGGCCACCCCGTCGACGCTGAGCTCAAGCCACAGGGCCGAGCCAGAGAACAGCTCGTCGTCCAGGGGACTCTGATCGCCCAGGGTCGTGGCGTAGTAGCCGTCGTCCAGATCGAGGCTACGGGACTCACTCCAGACGGCTTCGCCGCCGGTGCTGCCTTCGAAGAGCCGGAACTCGAGCTGATGGGCTCCGTCGAGCGCTTCGCCGTTGTCATCGACCAGCCGGCCCTGCTGACTGAGCTTGGCCGGTGTGGCGAAGGCTGGAAGTGAGAGGGACAGACAGAGCAAGGTGGTAATCAAACCAAGCGCAAGGCTACGAGTCACGTGCATGAGGGGCTCCAGGGTGCGGGTTTGCAGGCTTCTTGTCGCTCTCAAGGTGCGATGCGGGTAATGGGGCCTGGGTGCCAGACCAGAGAGCCATCAGCGCTCTGCGAGGTGGAACCTGCAGCCAGATCTACGGGACCGAGACAGACAACGCCGCTGATACCCTTGCCTGATACGCGGCCGCCAGCAGCGCACAGGGTCTGGCCTGAGGGAGCATTGGCAGCAGCTTGAGAGTCGTCATCGTCGTCATCGCCAGTATCGTCATCGCCAGCGCTGGTGTCGTCGTCATCACCGCTGGCGCTGTCGTCGTCATCGGTGCCGGTCGTGTCATCGTCGTCGGGAGTCGTGGCGGTGTCGTCGTCGTCCCCACCGCCCTCGATGCAACTGACGAGCGGCACCGTGAGAAGCGAGCACAGCAGAACAACCCAAAGTCTGTGCAGGGTTATGGTGTTCATAATTGGGCTCCAATGGTGCTTTGTGTGCTTCATGGTACCGAAAGGCAGATGGCGTGGGCACGCTTGCTGCCGTGGCTGCCGCTGTGCCAGCGGCAGCGCCAGCCGTTGGTGCCGTTGGGGCGACTCTCGTGCATGTAGCGAGATGTGGAGTTGTACTCGCAGCCGCCGCCGAGGAGCACGTCGTTGCCGTCGGAGCAGTTGACGGTTCTCTCGCTGCTGCTGCTGGAGCCGCTCGTTACCCGGTAGATCTCGCTGGCCAGGGCGTTGGCGCCGGTAACCAGGTTGCCCGAGCCATCGAGGAGTTGCCCACTCTCACCGTCAATGCGCATCGTTTCGGCACCGGCGGTGTTCTTGAAGACCAGATCCGAGCCCTGGATGACCTCGATGTTGCCGGTGGTGGTGATGTCGCCGTCAGAAGTGATGGAGTTACCGACAAAGAGGTCACCGGACCAGGTCTCGTTGATGTTGAGCCCCCACGAGTTCAGGGCGCCGGTATTGCCCGAGGCGGTGTCGACCACTTCCAGTCGCCAGGTACCGTTGGCGTCTTTGCCGTAGAGCGCGTAGATGGTGCCGCCTGAGATGGCGAAGTCGCGGGCGATGTTGCCCACCATGTTGGAGGTGCCGGCCAGCTCGCCGTCGTACATGAGCACAGCGGTGTCGTCGGGGGCATACAGGGTGATGCGCAGGTCGCCCATCTCCGGATGGGTGATGTTTACATCGACGCTGAAGTTGTTGATGGAGGTGGCGCCGCCAGCGACGAAGCGCGGTGAGTTGAAGCCGAAGGCGTTGTCGTCAGGGATGTTCTCTGGATTGGCCAGGTAGTCGGTGAGGTAGTTGTCTCCTGGGACGACGGCGCCGATGGTGACGTTGCTGCCGAGGTTGGCGCCGGCGCCGATGACCTCGCCGTTGACGGTGGTTCCGGCGGGCAGGTCGATGGGCGCGTTGGTGATGAAGGTCTCGACCTCAGTCTCGGTGAGGATGTCGTCGCCATCGGCAAGATCTGTCGGCACTCCCGAGAGCGTGCTGAAGTCGATTCCCGTCAGCTGGTCGACGGTAGCCAGGGCCTGTCCGCCCATGGTGGTGGCGGCGTTGAGATCGATGGCGCCATTGATGACATAGGCCTCGACCTCTCCCTCGGTGAGCACGGTGTCTGAGCTGAGCGCGCAGGTCCACTGAGTCAGCAGGGCGTCCCAGACAGGCACGCCGCCGTTGGCGCAGCTGAGTCCGGCCAGGGTGTCGGCGTCGGTGTCCTGGTCGGCGGCGCAGATCCACTGACTGAGCGCAGAACTCCAGGCCGGGATGCCGCCGTCGAAGCAGCCCATAGAGCCCAGCGTGTCGGTGTCGCTGCCGCAGACCCACTGGCCTGAGAGCGAGTCGTAGATGGCCAGTTGACCCGTGGCGCAGCTCATGTTGCCCAGGGTGTCGGTGTCGGTTGCGCACACCCACTGCCCGGCGACGGAGTCCCAGCGCGCGACCTGGCCTGTGGCGCAGCTCATTGAGCCCAGCGTGTCACCGTCGCCATCAGCGAGCTCGGGGGGGATGTCGCTCAGGTCGTCCCAGGAGTTTGCGCCGCCAGCACCCACCCAGGCTCCGGTATCATCGATGACCTGCTGGCCGCCTACCCAGATCTCAGCGGCATCGACCACGCCACCATCGACGTGCTCGGCGACCACAGAGCGAAGCGCCGATGGCACTGAGACGACCTGGTGGCGAGGCTCGAGCACTGTGCCATCCACGGTCAACTCGAGCCAGGCGCTGCCAGCGAAGAGGTCCTCGTCCAGCGGGGTCTGATCGCCCAGGGTGGTGGCGTAGTAGCCGTCGTCCAGATCCAGGTTGCGGGACTCACTCCACAGCAGGCTACCCTCGCTAGCCTCGTCGTAGAGCCGGAAGGTGATCTGGTGGGCACCGCTCAGGGGCTCGCCGCTGCCGTCGATCAGGCGGCCTTGCTGACTGAGCTTGGCCGGTGTGGCAAAGGCTGGGAAAGCCAGCGAGAGGGACAGAATGGTAACGAGAGCGACACTACTACGCCGCAAACAGTGAAAATCCCATGGGTGCATGACAGAAGACTCCTTGAACGAGGGATCGGCAGGCATGTTAGCTGGGCTCCCTCCAGAGCCCAGGTGACATCGAGACGCTACATCTTGCTTGAGTCCCAGCAGCCTCGCAAGGCAAACGGTAGTCGCGGGTCGTGGCCATCGAAGCGCTTTTCATGCTCGGCGGGGGTCGACGGCCAGAACGAAGCGTTTTGCAGCTTCTACAGGGTCTTCACCCGCCTCATGCGCCTGTTCGATTACGGCGCCGAGGGCGCTCCCGATCACGTAGCCATCGGCGATCTTGCAGACCCGCTCAGCGAGGCTGCGGGTGGATATGCCAAAGCCGACGCAGATGGGCAGGTCGCAGTGTCTGCGCAGCATGGCTACCTGAGCCTCGAGGCTGTCGGGGAGCGCGCTGCGAGAGCCGGTGACCCCGGTGCTGCTCACGTAATAGAGGAAGCCTGATGTGGATTCAGCGAGAGAAGCGACGCGTGCTTCTGGGGTGGTCGGCGCGGCGAGAAAGATCGTGTCGACTCCTGCTTCTCGACAGCTCGCGATGTGGGTCCTGGCTTCCTCGGGGGGGAGGTCTGTCACCAGGATTCCGTCGATCTCTCGTAGACGGTCTTCGAGTTGTCCCTGCCCCGCTAACTGCAGCAGCGGATTGAAGTAGGTAAACAGCACGATGGGGAGGGTGAAGCCTCCCTCTCGCAGGTCACCAACTAACTCGAGCAGGTGCTCGCTGCGTACGCCCCGCTCCAGAGCCCGCTGAGACGCGCGTTGATTGGTGGGCCCATCGGCGATGGGATCGGTGAAGGGCAGGCCAAGCTCGAGCACATCCGCCCCAGCATCTTCGAGCATAAACGCCAGCTCGCGAGTCAGGGCCAGGCTTGGGTCCCCGACGGTGAGGTAGGGCACGAAGGCCTTCCTACCTTCAGCGCGCAGCTGAGCGAAGCGCTCTGCGATGCGGCTGGTGGGGCGGGAGCTCACAGCAGCTTCCCTTCGAGAGCTGCGATCTGGCGCACATCCTTATCGCCGCGCCCGCTGAGGTTGACCAGTACGGTTGTTCCTGTCCCGAGAGCCTCTCCCTCGCGTAGGACCCAGGCGATCGCATGGCTGCTCTCGAGGGCTGGGAGGATGCCTTCGAGTTCGCTGCAGCAGTGAAAGGCGGCCAGCGCTTCTTTGTCGTCGGCGTCACAGAACTCGACTCGTCCCTGGTCGCGCAGAAAGGCATGCTCTGGTCCCACAGCCGGGTAGTCGAGGCCCGCTGAGACGGAGTGGGTCTCGAGGACCTGGCCCCACTCATCCTGCAAGAGCCAGGTTCGGGTGCCGTGCAGTACTCCTTCTCGTCCGCCAGCAAAGCGCGCTGCGTGCAGCCCTGTCGTTACTCCCTCTCCACCGGCCTCGACGCCCACCATGCGGCAGGGGTCGTTACGGAACGCATCGAACAGACCGATGGCGTTGGAGCCGCCGCCAACGCAGGCGACCAGCACGTCGGGGAGACCACCACTCTGCTCGACAAACTGTGCACGGGCCTCGCGGCCGATGACCGACTGAAGCTCACGAACAATGGTTGGGTAGGGGTGCGGACCCAGGGCAGAACCGAGCAGGTAGTAGGTGCTGTCGGGGTGGGCTACCCAGTCGCGCAGAGCCTCGTTGATGGCATCCTTGAGGGTGCGCGATCCGGAGTCGACACGCCGCACCTCGGCGCCGAGCAATTCCATTCGGTAGACGTTCAAGGATTGCCGCTCCGCATCCACCGAGCCCATGTAGACGATGCACTCAAGTCCCAGTCTGGCGCAGGCGGTGGCCGTAGCGACGCCGTGTTGGCCGGCTCCTGTCTCAGCGATGATGCGCCTCTTACCCATGGACCTGGCCAGCAGGGCCTGCCCAAGGGCGTTGTTGAGCTTGTGGGCGCCGGTGTGGTTCAGGTCCTCGCGCTTCAGCCAGACTTTGGGTCCACCCACATGCTCAGTGAGCCGCTCGGCGAAGGTGAGGGCGGTAGGTCGACCCGCCCAGTGGGCGAGGAGGGAGTCGAGCTCCGCTCGGAAGGAAACATCGTCCCAGGCGTTCTGCCAGGCGTGGCATAGCCCCTCAAGGGGAGCCACCAGGGTCTCGGGAATATAGGCACCGCCGTACCGACCGAAGCGGCCCGCGTCGTCGAAAGGACCACTCATCACTCAGTCCTCGGCAGCGCTTTGCTGTAGTCCCAGGTGCGCCGCGCGTACATAGGCCTGCACCTTCGCCATGTTCTTGTTGCCGATGCTGGTCTCGAGCGCGGAAGACGCGTCGACTCCAAAGGGTCGGATCATCCGTACAGCCTGCTCCGTGTTCTCTCCCGAGAGTCCTCCCGCCAGTATGAGAGGTCCCTGCGCTGCGAGTCTGGCAGCGACCTGCCAGTCCACCTGTTGCCCCGTGCCGCCGCGAAGGTGGGGATGCCAGGCATCCAGCAGCACCGCCCGCGCTCCCGCCTGCCAGAAGTTGCGTGCCTGGTCGGGGTGGAAGCCAGGCGACATCTGCAGGCTCTTCCACACACACAGGCCACTGTCGACCAGCTCAGCGACCTCATCAGGGCTCTCGCCGCCATGCAGCTGAGCTGCCGCAAGTCCAAGCTCCTCGTAGGCGCGACGGACTTCGTCGAGCCGCTCGTCTACAAAGACTCCTACGAGCCCAATCCCGCAGTCCGCAGCTGCGGCACCCATCTGAGCTGAGCGTTCCTTGCTCACCGCTCGGTCGCTGCCCTCCCAGAGCAGGATGCCGGCAAGATCGACGCCAAGCCCGGCTGCCGCCCGCACCTGGACAGGGTCGGTGAATCCGCAGACTTTGACCTGTACTCGCCTATTGCTCTCTTCGCCTCTCATCGCCTGTGTCCTCGGGCTGCCTCGACGCGCAGTTCGCCGAGTCCTTCTCCACCTCGTTCCGCCAGGGCCTGACCCACGAGGATTGCATCAGCACCTGCGCGTCGCATGCGCATCGCCTGCGCTCTCGAACGGATGCCTGACTCGGAGACTACCGCGATGGGGCGGGGAATACGCGCCATCAACTCTTCGCTGCGGCCAAGATCGACGCTGAAGTCGTCGAGATCGCGGTTGTTGATGCCTATAACGGGAGCTGCCGAGGCCATCGCGAGGTCCAGTTCGCGCTCATCGTGCACCTCGACCAGCGTCTCCAGGTCATAGCACCGCGCCAGTCGAATCAACTCGGCAGTGCGTGGACCTAGTAGGCGAACAATGAGCAGCACTGCGTCAGCCTCCATCGCCGCGGAGAGGGCGAGGTCGGCTTCGTCAGCCAGAAAGTCCTTGCGGAGAACTGGCCCGGGGAAGATCTGACGGGTGCGGGTAATGAATGCGGGACGGCCACCGAAGAAGTGTGCGTCTGTGAGCACCGAGATGACCGCTGCGCCACCTTGTTGATACTGCTCGGCGAGATCTTCCGGCTGCTCCCAGTCCGCGAAGCTACCGGCCGAGGGGGAGCGCCGCTTGATCTCCGCGATTACTGAGAGCTTCTTCTCGTCCCTTAGTGGGGGTGCGAAGGGTCGGCGATGACCCTCGCAGCCACCCTCCTTGAGATAGTGACGGGCCCGTGAGATGAGTTCTTCAGACGGTAGCCAGTCTGAGTCTGGATCTACTCGGAGGTTGCCGCGCAGGGCATCACGCAGGATATCCCTCTCCCAGCGCTTACGTCGGCCAATTTCGGCGAGGATGCCGCCCTTGTTGGTCACGTGGCGGCCTCACGGAGCGCGCGTAGCGTATCCATGGCCGCCCCCCTGGCGAGGAGGTCGCGAGCGACCAGCACCCCGGACTCGATGGATTCAGTGAGCCCAGCGATGTACAGGGCGGCGCCTGCGTTGGCGGCCACGGCATCACCCCTGGGACCGGGTTCCCCGCTCAGTACCGAGCTGAGCGCAGCCGCATTCTGGGCTGCGTCGCCGCCCTTGAGCGCCGATACATCACAGCGGCGCAGCCCCAGGGACTCTGGGCTCAGTTCGTGTTGCTCCAGCGTGCCATCGCGCAGCTCCCAGACCAGGGTGTTTCCGCAGGTCGAGATTTCGTCCAGTACCCCTCCGTGTCCGTCCTCTCCGCAGACAACAAGGACATGCTCGCTGCCCAGTTCGGCCAGTGCCTGGGCCATCACCTCGGTGTATTGCGGGGCGAACACGCCGATAACCTGGCGCCGTGCTCCGGCGGGATTGGTCATAGGGCCCAGCAGATTGAAGGCGGTGCGCACCCCCATCGCTCTGCGGATTGGCATCACGTTGCGCATGGCGGGGTGGTGGCTGGGGGCGAACAGGAAGCCGATGCCGCAAGACCGGAGACAGGCCTCGACCTGATCGATGCCCAGATCTACCGGCACGCCCAGGGCCTCGAGCACGTCAGCAGAGCCGCACTTGCTCGAGATCGAGCGATTTCCGTGCTTTGCGACAACAGCGCCGCCCGCTGCAGCCACCAGGGCGGCTGCGGTGGAGATGTTGATGGTCTGCGCGCCGTCTCCTCCTGTGCCACAGGTGTCGATGAGTGGCCCCTCCGGAGCCGACACCTTGACGACATGCGCGCGCATTGACGCCGCCATGCCAGCCAGCTCGGCTCCGGTCTCCCCGCGCATCCGCAGGCCGGTCAGCAGGGCGGCTACCTGAGCAGCCTCACAGGAGCCGCCCATGATCGCATCCATTGCGCCGCGCGCGTCGCGCTGACTGAGTTGTTCGCCTGCGAGGACGCGGTCCAGAAAGTTACGCAGAGGCATAGGGCTCCTCGATCATAGAGAGGAAGTTGTG
>CAZEIY010000129.1:0-9861 GCA_964512375.1 uncultured Rickettsiales bacterium
GATCGCGCGTGCCGACGGCAATGAGGTCTTCTTCGTGGGGCGCCGTGGCACCGGGGGCAAGGTGACCGAAGTCGAGGTCTTCTGTCGAGGCCATCGTGGTGCTGTACCGGCCCTTCGTCAGGTAGGACGCAGTGGTGAAGTAATCATCCACAACCATCCATCCGGGGTACTCACGCCGTCAGAGCCAGACCTTGCCCTCGCCTCCCACTACGGCCAGGAAGGAATTGGATTCTTCATCATCGATAACGAGGCGAGTGCCATCTATGTGGTCGTTGAGCCTCAACGGTCGCGAAATCTACAGGTTGAGGACGAGGAAGTTGCCGCCGTCTTTACTGGTGAGGATGGTCTCTCTTCGCGCCTCGATGGCTATGAGCCCCGACCTGGGCAGGTCGAGATGGCTCAGTCAGTCGCTGCCGCTCAGAACGACGGCTCGGTGTTGGTGGTCGAGGCAGGGACCGGCACCGGCAAGTCCCTGGCCTACCTCGTGCCGAGCGTTCTCAGAGCGCGTGACAACGGAGAGCGGGTCGCCATCGCTACCCATACCAGGCACCTCCAGCAGCAACTCATTGACAAGGATGTGCCGATCTTGCGGGAGCTGTTTCCCGATCTGCGGGTGGCAATCCTCAAGGGTCGCCGCAACTACCTCTGCAAGAGAAAGCTTGGCGACCGCCTCAGTGAAGCCCGTGATGACTCAGACCCCGCAGAACGTGAGTTTCTCGAAGAGGTGCGTGGTTGGGCGGAGGTGAGCACCCACGGTGACCTCGACGATCTACCTTTCGTGCCTGATCGTTCGCTGTGGGAGATGGTCGAGAGCACCACCGAGCACAGTCTCCGCGTGCGGTGTCAGCACTACAACGAGTGCTTCTACTATCAGAGTCGTCGTAAGGCAGCGCGCGCGCAGTTACTTGTGGTCAATCACCACCTGCTCCTCGCGGATCTCGAGATGCGTCGACAAGGGGTGCCTGGAGGCCTTCTTCCTCGCTACGAACACATTATTCTCGACGAGGCGCATCATCTCGAAGATGTAGCCACCGACTTCGCTGGGCGAGACGTGAGCGGTCGAGGGATCATGCAGCAGTTGGGCCGCCTGCGACCTACTCGGGGTCGGAGAAAGGGCCTGGCGGTGCGCTTGCGACAGGCCGTTGAGGGGACCGGCGCAGGGGACCAGGAGATCGAACTCGCAAGGGTCCTGGATACCCTGCTGGAAGGAGTGGAGCGGTGTCGAGAGACAGCTCGACTGAACCTTGAAGACATGGGCTGGGATCTGCTTGATGCGATGGGGTCAGAGGCGGGGCCCGGGCAGGCTCGGGCTCTTACCTTGGCAGAGGGTCGCAGCGGCAGCTTTCGCTTCAAAGATGATCTCAGCGAGCACCGGCCCGCGCTTCACGAACGGCTCACAGCTCGCTTCGACGAGTTGGCGGCCTCGTTGACCCGGACTGCGCAGCAGGTAGGGATTGTTCGTTCTCACGTGGAGGACATGTCGCAAACATTCCGTGGTCGCTATCGGCAGGTCGACCTGGACCTGGCTACGGTTCAACGGCGCCTGGTGGACGGCGCCAGCGCTCTTGGACGCCTGCTCGCCGAAGATAGCGGGACCGTGCGTTGGGGCCAGGTTCAGGCCAATGACAAGGACGTACCCAGTCCTCGCTTCAGTCTCCGGCCCGTCGATGTCGAGCAGATCATCCAGGATACGGTCGTAGAGGGTGCTCGCTCGCTGGTTTTGACGTCTGCGACCTTGTCGGTCGCAGGCACCTTCGATCACTTTCTGGATCGGACCGGCCTGGGCAGGGAAGAGGCGGGTCGCGAGCGTCTCAAGACGCGCCTCATCTCTTCGCCGTTTGACTACAGTCAGCAGGTGCTGGTGGGGTTGCCCAAGGACTTTCCCGAGCCGAACGACGCTGGCTACCACGCCTCCGTTGTGGATCTTGTGGTTCGCGCCGTAGAGATCACCCAGGGGCGGTGTTTTGTGCTGTTCACTTCGTATCGAATGCTCCGCAAGGTGGCCTCGGACCTCAGTCGACGCCTCGGTCGAGAGTATTCGATTCTGCGCCAGGGCGACCTGCCGAGGGACAGGCTGCTGCAGCTCTTCCGTGATTCGCGAAGAGCCGTCTTGTGTGGCACCGACTCATTCTGGGAAGGGGTTGATGTGCGCGGGGAGGCTCTGTCGATGGTCATTCTGCCGAAGCTTCCCTTCCGTGTTCCCACTGAGCCGATTCAGGTGGCGAGATCCGAACTGGTGGAGTCCCGTGGGGGTGATCCTTTCCGAATGCTGTCCGTGCCACAGGCAATCTTAAAGTTCCGCCAGGGCTTCGGTCGGTTGATTCGGCACCGCAGCGACCGCGGAGTGGTGCTCGTACTCGACTCACGCATTCACCGACGCTCGTACGGGCGGCGCTTCCTTGCGTCTTTGCCCGAGGGTACGAAGCGCCTGAAGGCTCCGCCAGAGCACCTGTTGTCTGCCGTGTCAGAGTTCTTTAGCGGGAGGGCGGAGGCGTGTCAGCCGGATGGTGACGAATCTTTGCCAGATCCGAACTCAGGTCCCAATCAGGGTCCTGATCCGGAGTGTGACACCGAGTACACACCGCATCGATGATGCACTCCGGGCATGATGATCCGAGACCAAGGATGTTCTCTGTGCCGCCGCCGGCTGCCACATGTTCCTCGCCAGGGCCGTGACAGGACTCACAGGAGACTCCCTCTCGAAAGTAGTCCTTGGGCGATGATGGCGTGCGCTGTTCCACTGCGTGACACGGCAGGCAGTCCATGTTCTTAGTGCCCGCTCTCTTCTTCAATGTCGTGAATGCGTTCGCGTGTGCGCTGCCCTTCCAGTGGCTGGTCTCGGAAGGATGACAGGAAGCACAGGCTGTAGCGCTGAGATTCGTACCTTTGGGGAAGGCCGTCAGCGGTCGCGCTGCACCACCCTCGACCAGGGTATTGCGAGCGTTCTGGTAGCTCGCGGGGTCCATGCTCGCCGCCCTTAGATGATCGATGTGCGGTAGGGCTCGACTTAGGTCGAATCGGACCGAATGGTCCTTGTCATGGCAGCCCTTGCACGACTTTGTAGCCGCAGCGTTCTTGCCGCCGTGGTGTCCGCCAGGGCCGTGGCAGGCCTCACAGCTCACATCGACCAGCGCTGAACCATGTTCTCCCAGGGTGAACCCGCTGGGCTCGCCCAGACCAGTGACATGACAGCCCACACAGGCTGTGTCTTCGGCCCGTTCTCGCTGATAGAGGGTCCAATACGCTACGGAATGGTGGGTGAGGCCCCAGGACATGTATTCGACGAGATGGCAGGCCCCACAGGCTTTCGGTCCGTAGTACCGCCCTGTCTCAAAGCTCGACCAGGGGTCGCCTCCGAGGACACCCTGAGCTCGCATCTCGACCAATAGGCCCATTCCCGGGGCAAAGGGGCGGTAGTCAGACAGGGTCTCGAATCCCTCGCCACCACTAAGGGCTCGCACCAACAGCACGGTCGGGGTCGATGTCGCCTTGTTTAGCGACGCGAACTGTCGGCTGAAGTCCTTGTAGACGGGCTGCCTGAGCCCAAATTGATCCGCAAACTCACGCGCAGCACTCATTGAGTTGCTGCCGCTGGCGATGGAGATGACGGTGGCGTCCTCGCCCAGACGTTCCGTGAGTCGCGCGATGTCCGGAGCGGCTGCCTCACAGTGGGGACACCCAGCGCTGAAATAGAACAGGACTGCCAACTTGCTGCCGATCAGAGCATCCAGGTCAACGACGTCGCCGGTACTGGAGACCAGGGTGAGACCCAATTGGGGAGCAGAGAGTTTTCCGCCTTCAAGGACCATCGCCGTGCCACTGGCCAGCCCAGGGGCCTTGGTTCCGGCCACACTCTCACTGCTCTCGGCCACCGACTCCCCGTGGTCGTGGTGCCCGCCCGCCGCCCACAGCAGTGGGATGAGGCTGAGCAGGAGGCTTGCGGCATAGATGCGCAGCCCGCGCCACCGCCGGGAAGGGCTCGGGTGTGGGGACTGTCTCAAAGCTGCTCTCCACGATCGCCCCAGCCCGGGCGACGATGTCTGAGTGCTGTGAGTGCATTGCTTAAAGCGACGACAGCGTGTTGGTTGTTGTCAATCCGGCAGTGGTTGTCCACTACACCCATGCGAATTGCCCCCAGCACCTCACTTGGATTCGGGACGAAGTAGCTGTTGTCCACAGTGAACATCTGCTCTATCAGGTGGCGGCTGCCCTCGAGGAGTGAACGCTCCCAATTCCAACTGTCGTCACCGTGTCGCCAGGCGATTCGGACTACGCCGCCGATCGCCTCTCCTCGAGAGGCGGCGCGCGTAGTGCGAGGGATCTCCTGAATGCGACGATAGGCACCCTTGTAGTCTGCGAAGGGAGGCTGCTGCGGGGGGAACTGCTCGCGGACGTATCGTCGGCCCATGGCGTAAGCGCCTGCTCGCCACTCCGTCTCGCCAGGCGCGGCCTGGTCGAGGAGGTCGAGCGCTTGCATGACCCAGTGATCAGGCACTATCCAGGGCTTCTTCGCGCGTTGAATCTGTCGGCGACCAATGGCCTTTGCGCCTTCCAACCAGACCTCGTCACCGGTGCGTTCTGCGTATTTTGCGAGCGCCAACATCGCCTCACCAGGGAAGTAGAGAGGCTCCTTGACGACTCCCTTGCCCTCGCGGGCATCTCGCCAGTAGCGGTACACCTTCCCCTCGTCGTCGATCATGCGCAGCAGGGTCTTCGCCAGACCCAACATGATCTTGTCGTCGCCCTCGCGCCAGACCCCAGCGCGCAGGGTCTCATCCTCCACATCTTCTGCGGCAGGTCGCATCAAGAAGCCAAGAAGCGTCAGGGCAGGGGAGCCCGAGTTGCTCTTGCGGCCCTTCTTGCCCTGCAGAAAGGTTACAAACCCCTGGGCTGGGTCTATCCCAGGGGGGGTGCCAAGGTTGCGATAGACCCGGTCCATTGCCAGGATCCCAGCGCGCAGGTAGCTATCTCTCTGGTCGCGGAGCGAGGGTTCCTGCTCACACAGATGAGCCATGTGGAATAGCCCATAGACTGAACCAGCGTGGCGTACTTCGTTATAGCCCTTGCCGTGGCTGTCGCGAGTGGGGAAGTACTGATAGTCGAAACGCCCATCCTCTTCGACCTGCTCGAGTAGCCAGCGGCCCGACCGATCGATGGCATCGATCAGTATCCTCTCGTTGACCTCACTTGGCCCCAGCACGTTCCCGCGGAACACCTCGACTGTCCGTCGCTCGGTCGCTATTGGGCGAACGAACGAGTAGGTGCGGAAGGATGAGAACTCCTGTGAGCCAGGTTCGCTCTTTGGAAGAGCTGCGCGACGCGAGAGTTCATCCCAGACGGCGGCAAAGTTGTCAGTGCGATATCGTTTCTTCCGCGATCTGGGGGTAAGCAGCCCATCGGTGATGACATCAGCAGGCAAGACCACACCTACTTGCTTTTCACCTGTCACGCGAAAGCCAACAACTCCTGGTTCGGTGCGATAGACAAGGAAGTCCCAGTTGGGGTGACCACCACTGAAGCTGCCCACCAGATGCCGAAGTCCGCTGCGCAGGATGTTTGGTCGAATGTTCGTCTCTGAGCCGCCAAGATCTATCTGGACCCGTAGGTCCTCGCCCTGCTTCCACCCCCGAGTGGCTGCGGCCTGTTCGAGTGCGCTACGGGCTGCCAGAGCCAGTTGGCCATACAGGGCCTTGTTTGGCGGGGACTCACCGCGAACCCAGCGATTCTTCGCCGAATTTCGATACAGGGTCACCCAGACCCGTCCGTAGTGTCTGTCGGTGAGACGCTCGGGAAGACTCGCCGGATTGACCTGATTGCCACCCAGGACCGCGTCAATGATATCGATAGCAGCCAGGCGTTCTTTCTCGCTCAGGCGCTCTGGCGTCTCGTCTTGAAGCAGAGAGAAGAGAAAGTCATCATTGATGGAGGGGAGCTCGCCATACTTCGCACCCAGGCCATAGAGACCCAGAGAGGCGACGATGTAGAAGCTCATCGCCACCATGGGAGAGTGGGTGACGGCTCTCTGGAGTCGCTCGGAGAGTAGGGGAGGGACTCCAACGAGCAGGACCCCGGGCACGAAGAGCAGGATCGCCAGAGGCCGTAAGCCCAGTGACGTAAGGAAGATGATGGCGATGGCACCGTAGAGGTTGAGCAGAACGCCGGCCACATGGCGGAGCCGCTGGCCCGGAAAGAAACGCTCGGCTCCCATGTAGCAGAGAATCCCCCAGACGAACACTCCTGACCAACCGGTTCGGACCATGATCACCAGGACCAGGGACAGCATATAGAAGAAGACGGGCAGTCCTGGCGGTGTGTAGCTGGGAGTTGTGCTTTTAGTGGTCAACGAGTTCTCCTCAGTGCGTTGCAGCCCTTTGGTATCAGAGCCCGCAGGGGGCTTCAAGCGCTGCGGGTGTTGCGATGGTGACGTGCACGCTATGCTGGGGCGGAGAATCGCTTCCTATGCAACACCATGAACGCCTACCAGTCCTCGAAATGCTTGGTCGCACCTACAGTGAGCGGCACTGGGAGGATCTGTGCAACCGCTGCGCAGAGTGCTGTTTTGAGAGTGAGTGGGTTGATGGGCGTTGGATTTCCACCGGTATTCCATGTCGCTACCTGGACCTGGATACCGGCAACTGCAAGGTCTATCCGTGCCGTTTTGAGGCGGAACCACAATGTAACAAGGTGAACCCATCGGCGGTGATGCAGGGCATGCTTCCTGCTGATTGCTCGTACGTGGAAGAGCTACAGACAATTATTGAAGAGGACTTCGAAGGGCGAGACCCGCGGCTTCGCGGGCGAGGTCGATGGAAGAAGTCCGCCCGCAGGAAGAAAGGTAGGCACAGGCGACCATGACCGATGCACAAGAGGATGAGGCTCAAGCAGACTATCCCGACGAGCCGCCCCCGGAGCAGGAAGATGATGCCGAAAGTGGCAGCGAGGACGAGGTGTCTTCGGCCGGGAATGAGGGCGATGCCGCTGAAGCTGGCTTTGCCCAGGAGCACTCGTTCACGGCCGATTTCAGTGTCCATCCGGAAGGGGACAGTTACCGGTCACCCCCTAGAGAGAGCCCGCTCGGCGACCTTGCTACCCGTCTACTACGGGTAGGCGCCGATGCTGTTAATCAGACAACTGGGCGCCTGCGTGAGGCAGGGGAAGACGTAAAGCCCAGAGAGATCCTCTCTGGCGCCGTGCGCATGACCGCCAAGGGCCGTGAAGAGTTGGTCGGGCTCGTCGCGAAGGAGGTGCGTATGTACCTGGAGAAGCTGCGGGTCGGCGAAGAACTGCGGGCTCTAATGACAGACCATAGTCTTGAGATTCAAGCCAGTGTTCGGCTCAAGCCCATGGGCGATGAACCCACGAAGGACGAGGAGGGCAACTAGCGGGGTGGCGCTCTCTGGTGCGGGTTGCCGGACTAGTTCTTGCGCTGGGGCTTCAACCGAACAAGCACACCCTCTTCTCGCAGCAGGCGTCGCAGGCTCTCCTCGTTCAGGCCATCCAGCTTACTCAGTGCCTTCACCATCTTCGCCAGTGCCTCGTCTGATTGTTCGAGAGTTCGGTTCAAGTCGTCCAGGCCCGGAGAGATCTTGTCGATGGCAGCGTTGATCTTCCCGGCGGTGACCGGCACAGACTCTGCCGCGGTATCAGCGTTCGCGATCATGCCATCAGCCCGCTGTAGGCTCCGCTCTATCTTCCAGCTGACTCGGCGCAGATCCGTGAGCAACAGAGGGAATTCTTCTCGGACTTCGGGCATCATCTCGGCGGCTTCATCGAGCTTGGCAATCAGCGCGGAGAGAGACTTCATCAGATCCGGAGCATCCGTTCCTATCCCGGCGGCGATCTCGCCCAGGTTCTTCACCAGACGAGCCATGTCGTCGGGGTTGATGTTTGCCAGCAGCGGCCCGAATTGAGTGATCAGTTTGCCGACCTCAATACCGGGAGCTGTGTCGGTAATCTCTCCTCCATCTTGAAGAAGGGGAGCATCGGTACTCTTGGGGGTGAGAGCGATGTACTTCTCCCCAAGCAGACTCCGCGCGCGAATCTCAGCGCGAACATCTGATCGCAGTTCTGCGTCGGGGTCCAGGCTCAAGATTGCCACCGCTCGATCGAAGTCAATGGTGAGGCTGGTCACGCTTCCTACCTTGACCCCGGCCACCTTGATCGCGGAGTCCTCGACGAGGCCGGCTGCATCGTCAAAGACAGCTCGGACTTGCAGGCGCTTGCCCAGCTGGAAGCCGCCAACCTGCATACTGAGCCAGGCAAAGATCGCCACTGCAACCAGCAACAGCAGTCCGACTCGTAGCTCAGCTTGGGGTGCGCGAGGCCTGGTCACAGTGGTCTCTCCGGTAGGGACGGAAGCCCCAGGTTTCGGGAAAGGAAGGTTCGCACTTCCTTGAGCGGGGAGCGTAGCAGGTCGCTGGGACTACCCTCAGCGATCAGAGAGCCTCCGTGCAGCATGCCGATGTAGTCAGCGACTCGGAAGGTACCGACGATGTCATGGGAGATGACCACGAAGGTGATACCCAGTTCCTCCTTCATACGTCGAATGAGTGCATCGATCTCGTCGGATCGCACCGGGTCCAGGCCCGAGTTCGGTTCGTCGAACAGGATGATCCTGGGCTCAGTGATAATCGCCCTGGCCAGGCTCACCCTCTTTCGCATGCCACCGCTGAGTTCTGACGGCATCTCCGCTTCAACGCCGGGAAGCCCTACCTGGTCGAGCACGGCGCAGACTTTGGCTGAGATAGCTTGAGCTCCGAGCTTGGTGTGCCTTCGCAAGGGGAAGGCAATGTTGTCGGCAACAGTCATCGAGTCGAATAACGCGCCATCCTGAAAGAGCATCCCGATGCGTCGTCTGAGGGCATACAGTTCCCGATCCTTCGCTCGGCCCACGTCCACCCCATCAACCCAGACTTCGCCAGCATCAGGGTAGAGCAGGCCGACGAGTAGCTTGAGAAAGACCGACTTGCCAGTCCCTGATGGACCGATGATCACGGAGGTCTCCCCGGCACGCAGTTCCATGTTCAGTTCGTCGAGCACCACCTTGCTGCCGAAGGCCTTGCAGACCCCGGAGAAGCGGATGATGGGCTCACCCCTGGCGCCGAAACTAGCCATATGCCACCGCGCTAAGAAGGAAGTTGAGGGATACGCAGATCACGCACATCGTTACCACGGCTCGATTCGTGGAGCGACCGACCCCGGCGGGTCCCCGCTCCGAGTAGAAGCCGAAGTAGCCTGAGACGGTGGCGATTACGACTCCGAAGAGTGAGGACTTCAAGAGGGCCACAGTAAGGTCGTAGACACTGAAGTTACCGAGGCAGTGGTAGAGAAAGTCTCCTGCGCTCACGTGCAACTGCACTACAGCAACGGTGAAGGCCGCTCCGACGGAGAGGGCGATGGCGATGATTGTCAGCGCCGGCATCACCATCATGATGGCGAGCAGAGATGGCGTTATCAGTTCTGCGCGCGGGTCCACTGCCATCACGTCGAGCGCGTCGATCTGTTCCTTTGTACGCATCACAGCAAGATGGGCAGTCATTTCCGTGCCACCTTTGGCGGCGATCATCGTGGCGGCGAGGATCGGGCAGACCTCGCGGACCCCTCCCAGAGCTACGAACATGCCAACGAGTGAACCCGCACCGAGCTTGCTGAACGCCGAGTAGCCCTGGATGGCCAGGTTCGTGCCGACAAAAATGGCCATGACGGCAAGCACTGGGAAGGCTCGCACCCCCAGCTTGTAGCCCTCTTCCATTACACGCGACCATCGCACCCCATGGCGCAGGCTGCTGTTTGTGCAGTCGAAGAAGAACAGACCGTACGCGCCGATATGGCGGATGGTCCGGGTCAGTACGGACGAGATCA
>CAZEIY010000130.1:0-9840 GCA_964512375.1 uncultured Rickettsiales bacterium
CCGCGCAGTCGGTGCCCATAGTGACAGTGGCCGTACTGAGGAAGTCTGAACAGACCGGATCTTCGATACCGGGATTGGTCAGTGCTGCCTGCACGTCTCGAGTCGGATCGTCACTGCAATCGTCACCACCGAGAAGGGTGGGATCGGAACCAGCGTAGTTCGTACAAGGTAGATAGCCGTCGCCGTCGACATCCTGCTCGACACCGGGCCACAGGTTTCCATCCAGATCCAGACCATCGCAATTGTTGTCCTTACCATCGCACATGTCGACATGGCCGGGATTGATGGCTGCCCCGCCATTGAGGGGATCGTCATTGCAGTCCTGGATACCCTCCTTGTCGGCGTGTGCCTCTACGACATAACCGCACTCCGAGTAGCCGTCACCATCATTGTCGGTCTCGAAATCCTCAACCTCACGGTCGCAATCGTTGTCGATGCCGTCACATAGCTCGGCTGCATTAGGAAAGACATCGTCGTCGTCATCCTTGCAGTCAAGTCGAAGGATCTCGAGGTCCTGTAGGCTCACGCACAGGGTGGCGCCGTCGGCGTCTACATCGGTCTCGGGCGGGATGGCCGGGTCGCCGTCCTCGCAGTAGGGAATGTTGTCCTCATCGGCAACAGCAAAGAAGCCATCACCGTCATTGTCGACCCGATCAGCAGGATGGAAGCTCGGCTCAGTGCAACCGGCCAACAGAGTTAGAAGCCCGACCAGAAGGCCAAACCTGCGCATCTGCTGCGGAACTGAAGTCACTGGGAGCATTCGGACCTTCTTCCCATCAAAACGAGACCTGACCACGGAGACCAAACTGAAAACGAGCCATGGAGGCTACTGAGCTCAAAGCTCCCAACCTCTGTTGGCCAAGATTCAGGCCCTCCTGGCCCTCTACCCGATACCGATAGGTACCTTCTTTGAGGACGGCAAAGACTTGATCATGACGAACAAAGAACTGCGCGCCCAGGTAGAGCTTGGAGGCGCGTGGCGCGAAGCTGATCCCGACCAGCACGTCGGGCCCCACAGTCATAGCCAGCCCACGCCAGCCGAGGTCCTCCAGGGACACCCTGGCCGTGGCTGTCCCGGTGCCCAGACGGGCCCCATAGGCCACTCCATCTCCGCCTGATTGAAGACGACTCGAAGCGCAAGCATCTCGGTCGCTACTCGTAGGCCACGTTCCCAGAGCACCCATGTGCACGCCGACCTGAGCCTGTAGCCAGAGCCGCCCCTTCAGGTGCAGGGCGAGCCGGGGAGCTGCGTGCAGCGCGAGGGCGTTGCCCCGCGTCTGCTGATGGCTGCAACCAGAGACCGGCAGGTTGTCATAGGAAAACGCGAGGGCAAGGCCCAGTGGTCCCACGGGAGTGGTGTTTAAGGGGGCGACATAACCAAACTCCCAGTGGCCCTGCCACTGCACTTCTGACGCAGTGCCCGTTGCTGTCAGCCTGGTCACCCCGGCACCACCACCACCTACGGCGACATAGAACCGCCTTGCCAGGTACGCATCGAGGTCAGGCGGTGTCTTACCGAAATGGCTCTTCTGAGCCTTCACCGACGTGCGACGCTCCTGCTCTTGTCGACGCTCTTCCTCCTGAACCTGCTGCATCTTCTCAACGGCCTCGGCCCAGGGGTCCCCGCTTCCCGAATCGCCGCTCTTGGTGGACTTCCTATTCGAGTTGTCTTGTGAACCTTCACTGGTGGAGACAGAGGCTGCCGGAGCCTCCGTCACGCTCGACTTCGACGAACCCTGTCCGGCGGACTCTGCAGCTACAGCCTGATCCGACGAGGAGGAGGCAGAACGTCGGTCAGCCTCTTCGATGGCGGCCTTGCGGCGCTTCTCCTCGTCTACTGCGCGGCGCTGAAACTCCTTCTCAGCTTCGCGACGACGTGCCTCTCGGAGGATCTCCTGACGATCTCTCTCTTCCTCGGCGGCTGCCACTGCCGCCTCTTTGCGACCAGCTTCGGAGGCGGCGAGGTCGCCGTGCTTGAGCAACTTCAGAGCGAGAGAATCGCCTCCTTCGATGGCAGCAACCTGTCTCTCATACTGACGGCGATTTCGGCGACTATCTTTGACAAGGCTCCAGGACACCGCGCGGCTGGGCTCCAGCTCACCGCCCGTCAGCTGCTGCAGGTCCGCCCCCACCCAGTAGCTACCGTTGGGAAGGAGCACCCACTGCAGTTCAACCTTGGCCTCGGTCCCCTCTGCGACCACTCGAGGAAGCATTTCCGCAAACTCTCGCAGCACCGGGTCGAGAGGAGGTGGGTCCGCGAGGGGCGGCAGAGCCTTACCTCGGGGCGCTCTCAGCTTGGCAATTGTGAAGTTGTTCTCAATGAAGCGCTTCCGGCCGCCGATGCGGCGGTCCCATTCCTGCCCCTGACCGCCATTCCAGGTGTATGACTCCCGTGCAGTCTTCACCCCATCGCTGAGCCACATGTATGCAGCCATAGCGTTTCGCCGCTCCCACCAGATAGCGGCAACGGCGTAGTAGGTCTCGGCGGTGTTGCGACCAACCTGGGTGTCGAAAGCCTCTGAGAAGGCACCGTCGGCTTGACGCATGTCTCCGTTCTCAAGAAAGGTCCAGCCTCGAGCCAGCAGAGTCCGCACTTCGGCCGTCTCGTCAGCCAGCGCATCCGATGCCTGCAAGCCAGACAGCACAAGGGCGAATACAGCCCCCAGAACCAGCCGCAGCCAGAACCTCTCCCTGCCTCTCATCTCGTAGCTCCTGTGCACCAATTCCTCCGACTAGAGCCGTAGCTGGACCCCAGCGACGATCTGTACGTCGCCAAACATGACTGCCTTCATCAATTCGTCTTGCTTCCCTGCGGTTGAGCTCGCGTTAAAACTACCGTTCAGGTAGGCAAGATCACCGCAGGTCTCACTCCCCTGCCCGGCACAGGTCTCTTCACGACGTAGCTCGGTCGGGTCGAGACCAATGCCTCCATCGTCAAGAACGCTCCCCCAGTTCGGCATTGCCCACAGAGGACCACCCTTCAGACCAACGAAGACCCGTGGCACACGCTTCTTCTTGACCATGGCAGGAGTAAGCAGCACCTGGAGTCCGAAGCGTGGCCCGTGTGCAACCGCCGAAACCACATAGTGCCCATCGAGCAGACCCGCTACCCCACCAGTCGCCTCCGAACTGGAAGACGAGGTCACCTGACCAGCGTAGTACAGCCCCGTAGGGAGAGCCTGGACGACGTAGCCGACTCTCGGGCTCACGTCGACGGGCCCAACCTTGAACTCAAAGCCAACCTCCAGTTCGCCACCGACGGCAACCTTCGCGCCGCTATCGGCCTGATAGATGTCCTGCTGGATGTCTACAGTGCTCTGGGCACCGAGACCAACAATCGGGCCTACAGAGATGAGTAACGAAGAGCCCGAAGCGAACTCAATGTGCGGTCCGACCCCCACCCGCAGACCAGCGAGGAAACCAGCCGCACCGGTACTTGCATCCCCCATGCGTCCACCACCGACACCAACCACTTCGACGCCAAAGGTGATGTTACTGGTGGGTGATACTTCGACGATCGTGTCCTTGCCGCCGCTGATCTTGAACTCTTCGCCATCGAGCTCATAGTCACCAGAGGGTAGATAGTAGGACCCCCTCGAGTAACCCATCTGCGAGAACAGCACACGAGCCTTCTCGTAGTAGGACTTAGACTCAGGATCACCGAGCTCACTGAGAATCTTCAGCTTGAGACCCTTGCTCGGCAACTTGCCACTTCCCCCAGTCGCCTCAAAGACAATCTGCCCGTACAGCCTCTTGAGTCGGTACAGCTGCGCCTGCATCTGCCCCTTGTCAGGGCCCTTGGCGACCTCTCGCCCCTTCTCGAGCGACCACATGAGGGTGTCGAGATCCTTCATCTTCGTAGAGATCTCGATGATCAACTGCCAGGCCTTGAGCTGCTTCGCACCCTGAGGATCGGCAACGACCAGCTTCAACTCGTCGAGTGCCTTAGGAAGCAATCGATTGCGATAGAAGCTGTTCGCCTGAAACATATGCTGCTGCCATGCACCTTGGGCTAGCGCATCAGAAGCCGGGAGACTGGTCCCAAGCACCAGAGTGCCAGCGACGACGATGAGTGCGAACAGGCGCCCGATTGAAGCCATAGCTGTCCTCATAGTGACTGCCCTCACCTGGAGGCCAGGGCAGATGGAGACAGAGAGCATAGCGGACCTACGGTCGCGGCGAAACGGGCGCAAGCTGCCCGCCCGCCCGGAATTATGACCAGGTCGCTGAGCAGTTAACGGGGTAGGTCCGCAACATACATTTCACGCCAGGTCGCCTTTGACTCGGAGACCTTGTCCTGCGCGGTAAAGATCAGTCGCCAGGAACCATCGATGAGCTGTACTTCAGGGTCGCGGTTGTTACGCGTACCCAGATCGAGACACTGGGCTGCGCCACCATCCACTGGGAAGATGCATACAGGGTCTCCAGCATCTGGATCGTCTGCCACAGCGACAACAGCCCGTCCATCGGGCGTCCAACTGGCCGTCCCCTTACTCGGCAAATAGACCTTGGATGCAATGTTTCGGGGGGTACTGCCCGGCCTTGCATCCGTCACCCACAGGCCAAAACGTGTAACTGAACTCGTCGCCTTATTCGAGAAAAAGGCCACCTTGGTTCCGTCGGGGCTGAACGAAGGGCGAGTGCTCTCCTTACCCTCGTACTGCACCAGAGGTTGGGAGGTGAACTGGTTGACGTCGAGAACGAAGATGTGGGAGCCGCCCTTGCCCTGTCGGACGTAAGCGACCTTCTGTCCGCTGTTGTCGAACGTGGGATAGAGCTCAGCGTTCCCCTCGTCATAGGTCAGCTGCAGGGGGTCACCCGAATCCCACAAATAGAGGTCGCCATTACCACTGCGTCCTGAGGAGAACACGAACCGAGCCTCGTTCGGGTCCCAGTCAGGATTCTTGTTAGCCGAATTGCCAAAGGCCACCATGTCCGACCAGCCATCCACATAGATCGCCTGAGCGCCAGTGGCATCCGAGACGGAATAGGCAAAGGCGTGCTTGCCTGTCCCCGCCCATGAGAAGCCGTGCGTGATGCGCTTGCCCCCTCCATAGCGGGAACTGCTGGCCATGCTCTCCGGAACCAGCTTCATCGGGCTGCCATCGGTAGAGCGCCCTCGCCACCCAACCATCCACAGCTCCGTGCGCTTCTCTGCGGGATAGTTCACTTCGTAGGCAATTTGGCTGCCATCAGGCGAGAACTGTGGATAGTAAACGTTGCCCTCGTGACGAACCTCCACGCGAGTCGACGAGACCTTCTGCGCATACGAATCCGCCGGCAAGACAAGAAATCCCACAATCAGGGTGAGGATGGACAGTTCAACCATCGGCTTCATTATTCTCTCTCCTTCTAGGCGCCCGGCTGGGGCCCATCCGTAGTGGAAGACTTCTTCAATGCACCCGAACCTCGTTCGGTGTGCTCGCTCAAGACGTGACAGGCCACCTGCTGGTCCCCATTAATCGGGACAATGGTGGGTAACTCCTGAGCACAAGCGTCATCCGGCCGACCGCGAGCATGCCAGACTTGGCACAGTCCGCGGTAGGGACACCCCTTACTCAGATCAAGACTGGCTTCCTGCGCCTCGGCCATAGCGCGGGACTCCTCTTCACTGGGGATGTCCGCCCGGGCGGCCTCAAAGAGGCGGCGAGTGTAGGGGTGGTGCTCCAGATTGGGGTCGATCCCAGCCTTCTCCATGACCTCGACAATTCGACCGCGATACATGACAAGAATGCGATCTGAAACGAAGCGTACGACGTCCAGATCATGCGAAATAAACAAGTAGGCCGTGTCCACATCGCGAGCGTCAAGCATGCGATCGAGCACATCAGCCTTCACGCTGGCATCCAAGCCCGAGGTGGGCTCGTCAGCCACAACCAGGGAAGGGGCCGTGAGCAAGGTTCGAGCCACTGAGACCCGGCGCTTCTCTCCGCCCGATAGCTCGCCCGGATAGGAGCGTGCCTTCTCGCGCATGCCAAAGCGTGCGAGTTCTAGATTAATCCGCTCATCGGCCTCGGCCCCCTTCACACCGTGAAACACAGAGAGGGTCTCGCGGAGGTGGGACCGAACCGTAAGGCCAGGATTCAGACAGGCATAGGGGTTCTGGTAAATCATCTGATAGCGGGAGCGGCGAGCTTGCAGGTCTTTCGATGGAACGGCCAACCAGTCTTTCCCCTCGAGATGAACGCTGCCGCCATCTGGCTCAACGATACGGAGCAGACACTTTCCAAACGTAGTCTTTCCCGAGCCTGACTCACCAATCAGACCGGTCACTTCTCCATGTCCCATGGCCAGACTCACACCATGAAGGACACGAGTCGGCTCCGTCTTGGGTCCAAGACCGAACATTGCCCTCTCACCCGGAAAGGTCTTGGTGATTCCTCGTGCGTCTAGCAGAAGCGGGCGGGCGCTGTGCTCAGGCATCAGAGTCCCCCTCATCCATGAACATTTCGTCCGTCAGCGCGTCTATTTCCCCAGTCCGGTACTCGGCCGAGATACCCGGAAGATCAGCAAGCAGGTTGGTATCGGAGACGTGACAGGCTACCCGTGGGCCACCGCTCACAGTGCCATGGAGAGCAGGGACCGAGTTGGCGCACTTCTCACGATCCACCTTACGGAGACGATAAATCAAACAACGTGAGCGATAGACACAGCCCGGGTCCGCAACGACACCCGTGCTGTCGGGCGAGCCGTCATCTACCCGAGCCCGGGTGCTGTGTCGGCCTTGAGCAAGATCCTCGGCCCGCTCCTTGAGTTCCCTCGTGTACGGATGGTTTGGCGCGTCCTGGTCACCCAGCGCATCGATGGGACCCTCTTCAACGACCCTGCCGCGGTACATCACGGTCAGTTGGTCACAGAGTCGAGCAATCATCGGAAGGTCATGGGAGATGACGATGCCGCTCAGCTCGCCCTGAGCCATGATTCGATGCAGGAGCCCCACCACTTCCCGCCGGATATGTGAGTCCAGCCCCGTCGTCGGCTCGTCAGCAACAACGAAGTGAGGCTCACCAGCCAGGGCCAGGGCGATCATTACCCGCTGTGCCATGCCGCCTGACAGTTCGTGTGGATACATTGCAAGAGTGTCCTTGCTGGCCTTGAGATGCACCTGAGCGAGCCAATGGAGGACGCCCTCTTCCGCTTCCTTGTTTGAGGCCCCAGGCCTGGCGACGCGCACCGCTTCAGCCAGCTGCGTACCGACACAGAAGTACGGATTCAGAGCGCCCATCGGATTCTGAAAAATAAAGCCGACTCCGAGCTCGCGGAGAGCCTTGAGGCGCTGCCGAAAACGACGACGCCAGAGCACCCACGCCCAGCCGATTCGCTGTCGTACGGGATAGATCTCGCCGGCCCCGGGCGGCCGGAATGGAGAGAAATCATCGACATCCTGGAGGACATTGATCGGCTCCTGCCCGGGCACCGAAAATACGGCCGAGCCGCTGATCACTCCTGGTTCCAGGCTGGAGAGGCCCATGATCGAACGCACGAACTGAGTCTTTCCTGAGCCGCTCTCCCCCACGAGCCCAACGATCCCGCCGCGAGGGACAGTCAGTCCTCCGCCCTGGACAATGGGCTTGACCTCCTTGCCCACCTCGACAGCTACCCAGACATCGCGAGCGACAAGAATGGCCTCGGCGCCGCTGAGGTCTGGCTGGGCCGCACCACCCACATGGTCCGAAGTAGCGCTACTGACGTCGGCCATCAGTGTCTTCCCCGCTCGAAGTGGTCGCCAATGGCATCACCCAGAAGGGTCAGCCCAAGGATTGACCCGATGATGCAACACGCTGGAGCCGCGAATTGTGCGGCCAGGAGGCTACCGGACTTGCAACCCGCCAGCAGGTTGCCCCAGGAAGGCACCGAAGCAGGCACACCATAGTTGCCTCCCAGAAAGCTCAGGCTGGTCTCTACCAGAATGAAGTAGCCAAAGAGATAGAAGAAGTGCCGTGCCAACACCGGAGTGCAGTTAGCCCAGAGGATATGAAAACCGAGAATGCGCGAGTGGCTGAGGCCATGGGCACGAGCCGCCTCGACAAACTGCTCTCGTTGGAAGCTGCCCACCTTCTGGTAGATGGCCATGGCGAGTACGGGCACATAAGCGAGGCCAAGGAAGGTCGCGATCATGGCGAGCCGCAAGCCGAGGCTACCTCCTGGATCGTAGAGCGAAGCCGTGAAGATACCTACTGCCACGATCACAAGGACCAGACGTGGATACGACGCGACCACCGTCAAGATCAGCTTGATGCTCTCTTCCAACAGCCCGCCAAGAAAATAACCGGCGACGGCACCCAGGAGCGTGCCGAGAACAATGGCAATGAGGCAGCACAACACCGCAGGATCGAAGAATGACTCAGTGGCCTCGACCAGGGTCTTGGCAAGCGAACGGCCGTTGCGATCAGTACCTAACAGGTAGCCCGGTGCGTCGCGACAGTTGGGCGAGGCATTGGCGACGCTCTTGACGAAGCCCGATGTAGCAGCGCGAGGCTCGTAGATCTCGAGGGCGTCGACATCGAGTCCGAATGCGGCCAGTCGAAGCAAGAGGAGGGTGACGACGATGAAGCCTCCGAAGAGAAGACGGAAGTCCACATCTCGCCAACGCAGCACTGTGCTGACAAAGTCGCCAACAAGGCGAGCCCAGACGCTGCTACCAGTCAATGTCCTTCTCCGTTGCTCTGGCGCAATCGCGGATCAATAAGGATCTCGACCACGTCGCGAACAAGAGCGACAAGAGCCACCACCCCGGTAATCAATAGAGTAAGTGTCACCAGGAGCAGCGCATCGCCCTTCTCGGCGGCGACCAGCGAAATCTCACCGAGACCCGGTACGCCCCACAACCACTCGACGATGACCGCTGAGCCCAGAAGGAAGGCGACCTTGGCCGCAGAAATCGAGGAAATCGGCAGCAGGAGCCCCGGAAGCATGTGCTTGAAGACCGATGCGCCACGCAGCCGAGCAGCGTGCACGTAGTCCGTGGTGCCAAGGGCGCGGACCTCGTGCTCGAACTGCAACAGGATCTCACCGAGGTTGCTGTCTCCAACACACAGCGCTGCGAGGCAAGCAGCGAGAATCATGGGCGTAACCACCCCAATGTTAAGCACTCCATTGCCCTGCATCACGTAGGCGATGATGAAGACCGGCGTGATCGAGAAGACCATGATGACGGTGCGGATGACGCCTCGCAGAGAGGGAAACGGCAGCCACAAGAGGACCCCTGTCAGCCCAAGGGCGAGCAACACCGAGAAGAAGAGAGTGCCAAACACGATGGGCAAGGTGTGCTTAGACGCATCGATCACGACCTGCAGCGCCGGCTCCTCGTAGGCGCGACTGAGCCCGACATCACCTCGGAATAGGCCTCCCCAGAGTCCCACCGAAAACCACTCGGTGAAGGTGGGACCTGGCTTGTGAACGAACTGCGCTTCTTCAGAGACCTGCTCTCCCGCCACCAGGACCTCAACTCGCGATGGCCGCCCAGAGGGCGCGACCGCGAGGACACCGCAGCTGGCATTAGTCTTGCCGACGCAGACAACCGTCCGACCCACCTCAGCATCAGCCCAGTTGACCTCTTCTCGGGGCTTTCCAGGAGACCCCGGTGAGACCCACAGGAACACCGCAAGAAAGAAGCTGCTGAGGAATAGTACGAGAAGGAAGTAACCCACCCTCTGGCAGATCAGCCAGACCGTCTTCATAGAGACCCTGCTGCCCGTCGAAGGGGCTCAGTCCTTCTTGATGTCCCAGTCGGCGAACTGACTGAAATAGAAGTAGGCCTGGATGTGCGCTCCTGCGACGTCCCAGGAGATCGCCGAGAAGTTACGTAAACTCCACAGGAAGACATAGGGCGAGGTTTCG
>CAZEIY010000131.1:0-9799 GCA_964512375.1 uncultured Rickettsiales bacterium
TGATGACGTTCCCCACCATGAAATGGGTCCTCTCGCGAACCGAACTCAGAACTCACACGCCCCGGCTCATTGCTCGGGAGCGGCCAACTCCAGCCAGCGCGATGAACGGGCCCACGCGCCACAGCCGAAGGCAAGTTGCCCGCATAGCTACGCGCAGCCAGCATCTGGACGTGTCCCTCATCAGGGCTGTTCGCCTTCATCGAGCGGACGATCATATCCGCGAGACCCACTCCCCTACCCTTCGAGATCCGCCCCGCGATTTCCTGGTCGAACATGCCATTCCAGGTCTCCATGGCCTGATCCCCGCTGGACTCTCCACCAATCGAGGTGGTCTTGCGCATGTCCTTGAGCATGGTCTGCACGAAGTACGATTCGAACTGCTGCGCCGCCTCACGTAGCTGACCATCGTCCCCGCGGGCGGCAGCGTCACGCAGACTGGCCGCGAGCCCCTGGGTAGCATCCGCCTGAGGATTGGCCGCTCGCATAGCTGCGAGCGTGGCGCTGGGCTTAATCGAGGTCATTGCCGTTCCTAGAGGACCTCGATCTCGGCGTCGAGGGCTCCTGCCGCCCGAATCGCCTGGAGGATGCTGATCAAGTCACGCGGAGAGACCCCTAGCTGATTGAGGGAGCCGACCACCTCGCCGATTGAGACTCCACCGAGGATCTGAAGGTCCGCAGTTTCTTCTTCAATGGAAACATCGGTGTCTTCGACGATCACCGTCTTACCGCCCGAGAGTGCTCCCGGCTGAGACACACCTACATCGGTGTCGACCTCGATACTCAGTCCACCATGGGCAACAGCAACCGGAGCGATCCGTACCTGGCTGCCCATGACCACCGTGCCGGTTCGCTCGTTGACGACAACCCGAGCTGGTGCATCAACCACCACGTGAAGACTGTCGAGGGCAGCGACCAGCTCCGGCACACGGCCCAGGTACTGGGCTGGAACCTTGACCTCGACCGTGCCTGAGTCGAGGGCGTGCGAGAAGTCACCGAGCACGCGGGCGTTAATAGCCCTGGACACGGACACCGCCGTAGAGAAGTCGGCATCACGAAGAGAGAGCCGCAGGACATCTCTATTGAGCAGCGCAGGGGTAATCTCACGTACCACCTTTGCACCGCTCGGAACACGTCCGGTGGTGGTGTGGTTCTTTTGTCGGCCTCCACCGCCCGCAGCGGCCGAAAAGCCACCAATGACAAGGGGCCCTTGAGCAACAGCCCAAACAGCCCTGCCCTCAACGTCTCGCAGGGTAGTCGCCAGCAGCGTCCCGCCGGTCAGGGCGCGAGCATCTCCCAGAGAAGAGACCGTCACATCGATACGATTACCTTGTCGCGCGAAGGGAGGTAGCGACGCAGTAACACTCACCAGAGCAGCGTTCTTGGACTTCAGCGCCGATGGATCAATCTCCATCTCGAGAGCTGACATGGCATTGCGTAGCATCTCGCGAGTTGCCAGGCCACCGTCACCGGTACCCTGAAGACCGACCACTACGCCGATACCGACGATTGGGTTTGCCTCGACCCCTTCCCAGCGAGCCACGTCCTTGATGCGGCCCGCATTCGCCAGGGCAGGCACCAGGAGCAAGACAACGAGGAAGGCCGAGAGAGCCGTGGTAATCCGAAGGAGTCTCATGTTCATATCTCCTGCACTCATCTAGAAGGGGCTGACCGTGTCGAGGATTCGCGACATCCACCCTGGACGCTGCTTGCCCGACACGACACCCGTGCCGCCGTACTCAATACGTGCATCTGCAATAGACGTGCTCAAGACGGTGTTGTCGGCAAGAATGCTGCGCGGATCAACGATCCCCCGCAGTCCGAGCACGTCGACCTCGTTGTTGATCTTCACAGCCTGACGTCCTGCGATAACCAGGTGACCGTTCGGCAGGACCCGCAGTACTCGAGCCGTGATGGTTCCCTTGAGCGATCCCGCTCGGTTCGTGCCACCACTGCCATCGAAGCTGTTCTCTGCCAGCGCATCGAGATCAAGAGTCGGTCCACCACCCGGCAGATTCGGCAGCTGACCAACCAGGCCCTCGAGACCGAAGAGTGCCTTGATTCCAGCCGTCGTCTCATTCTTCTTCTTGAGGCTGGTACCGGCTTTGCTGTCGGCCGCCGTCTCCTGGATCACAAGGACGGTGACCATGTCGCCGACCCGACGTGCACGGCGTGGGGAAAAGAGAGAAGACCCGCCGTAGACGAAGCCGCCATTCTCGTTAACTGAGGCGACCCCTTCGATGGATTCGACATCATAGAGTTCGTCGGGCCTCCAAGGCTGATTGTGCGAGGCCGTCGCGCAGCCAGCCAGAGGCAGAGAGGTGGCCATCAGCAGAATCAGGCCGAGAATGCTGGAACGTTGAAAGTTCATTTTTGCTCCGGGCGAGCCGCAAGCGCGGCGACAGGATCAGGTGTTGGAATACTGACAGCAGAGGTTGTAGTTGCAGCCGAAGCAGCCGAAGCAGCAGATGAAGCCGAAGCTGTGGTTGGCAGCACGACCAGATCGGGGCTGACCAGAGTCCCGTAGACGAGAGTCCGCGTGCTGACGGAGAGGACCTGCACCAGGTCACCCACCATGGCGTCCTTACGCAAGACCCCAGGCGCAGCAATCTTCAAGGAGCCGCGCTGCAAGAGCAGAGTGACAGAGCGATTACGTCGTGCGTCCACGGCCTTATCCAGGTCCGTTTGCCGGACCACCTGGTTCAGACCGAGATCACGCCGTGCCGTGCGGCCAATGAGGGAGGAGAAATCTCGAAGCACGCCGGCAGGAAGACTCCCGGCCTCGCGCTTACCCGCGCTCACGTGCTCCACCCGGATTTGGGTTCCTCGAGCCACTGGCAAGCGCATTACTGGCACCTCGATGTACGCAGCAACATCTGCCGTCAACGGGATGACATGAAGCTCCTCACCATTAACGTTCACCATCGCGTTGGCCGTGAGGCGACCAACCCAATCCTCGTCTCCATCGGCCCGAATCCGGACCGAGACCGTGGCACCTTCGGGAACATCGACACGGCCACGTAGGACAATGTCGTGCACCTCGACGGACACCACGGTCTCGGGAAGGTTCCGGACTGCGGCCCGCTGCACTGCATCGATCAGAATCGTCCGATCGAGCGGGGCGGCGATGACCGAGCTCGACGCCATCAAGGCGACGAGAAGGGCGAGGGTAGAGATCGTGTGCTTCATCACTTACGCCTTCAGACGGTTAGTAACCTTGAGCATCTCGTCCGAAGTCGAGATAGCCTTGGAGGTCAGTTCATAGGAGCGCTGCGCCATGATCATCGAGATAAGCTCCTCAGCGACATCGACATTGGATGACTCGAGCGCGCCGCCCATCAGCTCACCGAGGCCTTCACTGCCCGGATTACCGAGCTGAGGCTGACCGCTAAGTTCACTGGATCGATACAGACCAGAGCCCAAGGCTTCGAGCCCCGATGGATTGATGAAGCGCCGCAGCTGGATCTGACCAACTTCCTGGGGGTCCTCACCAGCGATCTGACTCACCACGAGGCCATCAGAAGCGACGTTGATGGTCGCGCCTTCGGGAATGGTGATGGCCTCGCTGAGCGTATGCCCCTGCGACGTAACCAGGTTGCCCTGACCATCGACCGAGAAGGCACCGTTTCGGGTGAAGAGTTCCTGACCATCTGCCGTCTGCAGCGAGAAAAAGCCCTCGCCCCGAATGGCAACATGAGTCGAGACATCGTCCGCGACAATGGAGCCGGGTCGGAACTCACGCCGCAGAGCTGCAGTACGGGTACCGTGCCCCACCTCGACCACGTCGTTCCTACCTGTACCCGCCTGGGTCTGCCCCGAGCCGGTTCGGATCTTCTGATAGTAGAGGTCCTCGAAGTCGGCACGGCTCTTCTTGAAAGCCGTGGTGTTCACGTTCGAGAGGTTATTCGCAATGTTATCGATGCGAAGCTGCTGAGCGGCCATTCCGGTCGCGGCGGTAAAGAGTGCACGCATATTCTACTCCCTTACTAACTACTGATTGATCTTGCCGACACTTGAACTGAGCTTCTGATCCAGCTCATTGGACGACTTAAGAGTGGTTTGAAATGCCTCGTAGTACCGGCTGACGGCGATCATCTCGGTGAGCGCCTGTACGGGCTGAACGTTCGAGGACTCGAGGTGTCTTTGAACTACCTGGCTATCAAGCTCGGCCAGCGGTTCTTTCGCAGCAGGTACCCAGCGGTTGCTTCCCGCCTTGGAGATGTTCTCAACAGAGGCCGACACTACGGCTACACGGCCCTTGGTGTCCTCTCCGACCTTTACCTCACCGGACTCGGTGATCCGGAAGTCTCCCGGACCCACCTGGATGCCTCCACCACCCCGCTGCTGAACCTGCAATCCGTCACGAGTGACTAAAAAGCCCTCGGTGCTGACGTGGAACGAGCCATCACGCGTGAGGAAGTTCTTGCCCTTCGCGTCTTGAAGCTGAAAGAAGCCTTCACCGCGGATTGCCAGATCGCTCATCCGCCCGGACTCGCGTAACACGCCCTGGCTGTAGTCAGTGCTGACCCCGTCGAGCACTGCGTAGGCGTTCGCGAGGCGCGCCTCCGCGCTTTCCGGATTCAGGTTCTGAGCCTGCTCGGGGGCGGAGAGCCTGAAGGTCGGACGGTCCGCCTTGAAGCCGGTAGTGTTCACATTGGCGAGGTTGTTCGAGACCGCATCAAGGGTCTTTAGCGCCCTGATACCGCCGGACATCGCCGCATAGATTTCACGTCCCATTACATTCCCTTCTTTCCTGACCAGAAGGAATGCACGGCGCGTGCCATAATTAGAGAAATTGATTTAGTTGTTTATTAACAGCAACTTATGGAGGAAGAAGGCTTCGGCGAGTCGGGGTTTGGCCCCTCCCCTCCCCTGCCGGCGTCAGAAGTCTGTCACTGAGCTCTTCTTGCCTGGGAGGGCAAAACGACTGCACACCTGCGCTGACGACACAGTGACTTCTCTCGCATGGAGTTCATGTCGTGCAGGGTAGAGGGGCAGCGTGAGGCGACGTGGCCCAGCTGCCGAGGGCCGGCCTTAGCGCAGGGTCTTGCCCAGACGAGAGCGCAACCGCAAGCAAGCCTCCGTATGAAGCTGACTGACCCGACTCTCCGACACACCCAGGACCAGGCCGATCTCTTTGAGGTTCATCTCGCGGTAGTAATACATCACCAGAACATGCTTAAGCCGCTCGGGCAGATGATTCTCAATTGCATCGGCGAGCGCACCTAGCGCTTGCTTGCGAGTCAGTTCCTGGTCGGGACTGTCCGTACTCTCGTCTTCGAGTTGTTCGACGAGAGTGTAGCCGCCGTCCTCGCGGCCGCCCGCCGGCTGATCCAGCGAGAGCAGGCTGATAGACCGAACTTCGTTAAGCAACGAGTGATATTCGGGCAGGGTCAAGCCCATCGCCTCGGCAACGTCCTCGCTCTCCGCGGGACGCCCCAGACGCATCTCGACGTCTCGGGTGATTCGCTGCACCTTGGCGCTCTTCTCGCGCACCGTCCGACTGACTGGATCGAGGCCACGCAAGAGATCGAGGATTGCGCCGCGGATGCGGTACTCAACATAGGTTCCGAACGAGGTGTTCTTGGTGGAATCGAACTTGTCGAGAGCATCCAAGAGGCCAAGGGAGCCTGAATTGATGAGGTCATCGAGCTCGAGCGGCGCGTGAGGAGGCAGCCGATGAGCAATACGCCTCGCAACGTAGGTCACCTTTCGAGCGTACTTGCTGATCAGTTCATCACGGGTCAGCCCGTCGATAAGTATGTCATCGCTATTCGCATCATCGCGAGAAGCATCACGTCGAGCGCGATCGTACTGTGCAATACGAGTTGAAAATGTCGTCATGGAGCCCCCGTACCAATGGCTGTTGCTCCCTGTTGGAAGTAGCGAACCTGGCCGCTTGCCTGGGAATTTGCGTCCTGCTCAAGGAGGCGGCGCATGAGCACTCGCACCGAATGAGAGTAGGCCGACTGCGGATAGGCGACCGTCGTCGGCTGACGGGCATGCACAGCGCGGACTACGCGGTCATCGGCCGGCAGAACACCCAGCAGCCCGACCTCGACGGGCAAGAACTGCTCGACTACTGAGACCAACTGGCGATAGACCCGCTTACCATCCCGGGCACCCTGCGACATGTTGACCACCAACTCAAAACGATTGATGGAGTACGCATCGTGGAGGACCTTGATCGCCGTGTAGGCGTCGCGAAGGCTCGTCGGTTCGGGATTTGCCACCACCATAATGCGGTCAGCAGCAGCGCCGAACATCATGGGATTACGCGACACACCCGCGCCGGTATCAATCAGGACCACGGCGTAGTCGCGTCCAACCTCTCGGACGGCATCCACCATGGTGATCAACTCGGCAGGAGACAGCTCGGACCCCTTCCGATTAGCGGCCGGCGCTGGCAAGACATCGAGTTCGACATCGCCCACTGCGACGGTACAGAGCACCTCATGGGCCTTGCATTCACCACTGAGCACGGCACGCAGGTCCCGTTTGTGCTGAAAATTGAACAGCACGTCGAGGTTGCCGCAACCCACATCGGCATCCACAAGGAGCGTGCGGTGCCCCTCTTGCTTGAGCGCCACCGCCAGGCTGGCGATGAGTTGGCTCTTTCCGACACCGCCCTTACCCGAAGTCACCGCAACAGTGAGGGGGCGTCGCATCTGACTATCACTCATTGGAAGTCCATTTCTGGGTAACTGCTGTGCAGATGTCCAAGCGCCACATCATTGTGCCAGGCAATTTTTGCAGGACCAGCGTCATCTTGCCACCGCCAATGACGCGTTCTCTTCTTCTGACTCGACTCTCACGTCTTGAAGCACGTCGACAATGTCGCTCCAAACAGCCGCATTGCTGGACCCACCGTCGCCCACCCGGTCTCCGTGAACGAAGGATGGAGGCAGGCCGGTGCGTAAACTAGAACTGACAATAGTACCCGAATCCCCCACCTGATCGAGGTGCGTCCAGGCCAGCGCCTCGACGCCCAGAGGCTGCAGCGCCAGAGCCGCCCGCGAGGCTTCGCGAGTACTCCATGTGGCAGGGAGCACGGCATTCCAGTGAACCCTCCCCCAGCTCTGGTCACAGACCTCCATAAATTTCGATAGTGCTTCGAGCTCCGAAGTGGAGTGAACCTCGATGCCGGGAAGATCAATGAGCATCGCGGTGACGTTGGGTGGATCGCTCGCGACACGGCGCACCTCAGCAATGCTGTGTGCAGTGCGAACCTCTACGCCCACCGGCACACGGTGAGCGGAGACTGAAGCCAGGCGACGACGGGGAAAGCCCACTCGAAGCCATACCACTCGTCCGGGGTCCGAAGCCGCAGCCCTTGCCGCCAGTCCGCGCACCAACGTGCTCCGACCGGCCCCTCGAGGGCCCACGAAACCCATGGTCATGACCCGCCCGGCGCGACCACGCAAGGCCCCAACAAGGGGCGGATAGGACTCCTGGAGCCATAGACAGATTCGCTCCCAACCAGCGGAAGAGTTCCCAGCGACAGATAGGAGGCGAGAGACGAGATCTGGGGGGAAGTCGATGCGCTGCAGGGTCTCTCGAATCGGTGATTCAACTGCCATCCCGTCTACCAGCCGGAGACCAGCGCTGGCAGAGTCCTCGCTCATGACACGCGCGATGCCGCTGGTGGACTGACCCGCCGCCGAGTTGGCAGCAATCTGACCCCCGCCTTCAAAGAGTCGCCGAGAGATGGAGCCAGCCCTGGCCGGGGCTGCTGTCACCTTGACGCCTCGCGGACCACGCTTCACCTCGAGGATGACAGCGGTCTTGCCGAGCTGCTTCTTGATCTTCGCAAACGCGGCTTCTGCGGTCGAGGCTGAGAAAGTCTGTGTTGCCATTGTCTATCTCCTCTATTCCAGTCGCCCACCCGATGGGAAGGGCGCAAAAATGGTTGGCTTTCTCAAGTGAGTGACACCGTAGCGAGCCGCTTCAATCGCGTTCGATCGGTGAGTTCTGCGGGTGAGAGGACTGCTACCTGAGGCAACAGACGCTCGGTAAGTCTACGAACGGCGGCACGGATCGCGGGAGCGGAGAGTATTACCGGCATGACCTTGCCTTCAGCCTGACGCTCCACCTCGGCGCTCAGTCTGGCGACCAGGTCCTGCGCCACGGCAGGATCGATCACCAACTGGGTGCCCGATTCAGAGCGCTGGATCCCCTCACGCAGCATGCCCTCAAGGCGACCGCTAAGATTGATGTAGTGAATCATGCCGTTGCGGTCGCCGTGCTGGTGCGCAATCTGCCGCGCCAGCGCGTGGCGCGCGCGCTCCGTCAACTCAGTAGGATCAGTAGTCTGCGTGGCAACGTCTGCGAGGGTCTCGAGGATCGTCAGCAGATCCCGCACGGACACCTCCTCGCGGAGCAGGTTCTTGAGGACCTTGAGCACCGTACCCAACGAGAGCAGGTTGGGGACCAGATCGTCGATGACCTTGGGATGAGTCTTCGCCACACGGTCGAGCATGTACTGGACCTCCTGACGACCCAGGAACTCGGGCGCATACTTCTTGATTACCTCGCTCAAGTGGGTGGAGAGGACGGTCGCTGGATCGACTACTGTGTAGCCGGCGGCCTCCGCCTGGGTCTTGTGCTCTTCTTTAACCCAGAGGGCGTCAAGGCCGAAGGCGGGCTCCTTGCCGGGAATACCGGGGACCTCAGGATGCTCCCCGCCGGGATCAATCGCCAGCAGATAGCCGGGACGGATCTCGCCGGTCGCCACCTCCGTGCCCCGCAACATCACCGAGTACTCAGTAGCTGCCAGACGGAGGTTGTCGCGCACGTGAATGGCTGGGATCACGATACCGAGCGTGCGCGCGAACTGGCGCCGCAAACGGGAGATTCGATCCATCAGCTCACCACCCCGTCGCTCGTCGACCAACTGGATAATGTCGAATCCAACCTCCATCTCGAGGACTTCCATCGGCTCGAGAGGGTCCTCCTCACCATCTTCACTAGGTAGAACGTCGGGGCTGTCGCTAGTGCGCGCCTCGGAGCCCTCGTTCTTACCGGCTGAATGTGCGCCAAGAGCGACAAACGCCGATATCGCCAGGAAGGGAACTGTGAAGCCCTCAATCAGAGAGAAGGGCAGGAGAATCAGAACTGCGACCCAAAGCACCTTGCTGCTCCCGAAGAGCTGGTCGCTCAGCTCAGTCTGCAGATTGTCTCCGTTAGCGGATATGCGAGTCACGAGCATGCCGGCCGCGACAGCAATGACGAGCGCCGGGATCTGAGAGACAAGGCCATCGCCGATCGTCAAGACCGAGTAGTTGCGAGCCGACTCACTCAGCGTCATGCCATCCTGGACGACACCAATAAACAGGCCGCCTATGAGGTTAATGCCGGTGACCAGCATGCCGGCGATGGCATCACCACGGATGAACTTACTTGCTCCATCCATGGCGCCGTGAAAGTCGGACTCCAGCGCGATATCCTTGCGGCGCTTGCGAGCCTCGTCGTCACCAATGAGTCCTGCGTTCAGATCAGCGTCGATCGCCATCTGCTTACCTGGCATGGCATCGAGGGTGAAGCGCGCCGCAACCTCGGCGATACGACCCGCACCTTTGGTGACCACCACAAAGTTGATGAGGACCAAGATGATGAAGACGACCAGTCCCACCGCGTAATTTCCGCCAATGACCACCTGGCCAAAGGTCTGGATGATCGACCCAGCGGCAGCATTGCCATCGGCACCTTTGAGCAGGATTAGACGTGTGGTCGCCACGTTGAGCGACAACCGGTCCAGCGTGGCAGTCCCAAGAACGGTGGGAGAAGCCGGGCCGTCGAGTGG
>CAZEIY010000132.1:0-2751 GCA_964512375.1 uncultured Rickettsiales bacterium
GTGGCGGCAAGGCCCTGACCCGGCAGGCGTTCTGGAAGAATCTACGCCGCTATGCGCTGGTCGCCGGGATCACCGTCGAGCTGAGCCCGCACACACTGCGCCACTCCTTCGCCACCCATCTGCTCAGTGGCGGCGCCGACTTGCGCTCAGTTCAGGCCATGTTGGGTCATGCAGACATTGCGACCACCGAGATCTATACCCACGTCAGCCGTGAACGGATTCACGAGGTCTACCGCGAGGCCCATCCTCGGAGCGTGACCGAGAGCAATGACGGTGAGGAGAGCAAAGATGGAGGTTGAGGCCCTGCTCAATGCCATGGCGGGCGCGGCGATGGCTTGCACTGACTGCGTTGCTCTACATCTGGTGGGAGGCGCCGTTCGGGATCAGCAACAGGGCCAGCCGCTCGCGGAGCTTCGCGATCTCGATTTTGTGGTCGAGGGCAGCGCAGTTGCGCTGGGCGAGCTGCTGGTGAGCAGTCACGGCGGAGAGCTGAGTAGTCATGAGCGCTTTGGCACGGCCACCTGGCTGGGTCCGCTGTGGGGCACACCCATTGATCTCGTCAGCGCGCGGCGAGAGCGGTACCCCGAGCCCGGGCAGCTGCCGGTGGTCGAGGCTGGCAGCCTCGAGGATGACCTTCGCCGTCGAGACTTCACGATTAACTCCATCGCCTGGCGGGTCGCGCCAGGGGAGCGGGGCCAGCTCTGCGATCCCAGCGGTGGTCTCGATGATCTGCGTGCCGGTGTCCTACGCATTCATCAGTCCGGCTCCATTCACGATGACGCAACCCGTATTCTCCGCCTGGCTCGACTTGCTGTGCGCTTCGACCTGGAGCCCGATGAGACCACTGCGGTTGCTCTCGCCGAGGCCTTGAGTAGTGGTTCATTGGATCTCGTGTCTGGTGATCGACTCTGGGCAGAGTGGCTCTTGTTGTGCGCTGAGCCGTCGCCGGCTCGCGTCCTCTCGTGGATGGTAGAGCGTGGGATCATGGATGCGTTGGTGCCTGGAATGGCGACTCGTTCTTTGGCTGCGCTGAAGCGAGGGCTCGCCGAATCCACTGCAGCGCGTCCCTGGCGGCCACTCCAGTCCCTTGCCATCGTATTAGATGGGGTAGATCCGGCTCTCGCAGCGGAGCGCTTCGGATTGCAAGGTGCTCAGGCCAGTAGTCTGCGACGCTTGGCCGCTGTGGTCGGAGACCTGCTGACTGCGCTGTTGGCTAGCCGGGCCGATGACGAACTCGAGAGTCTGCTTCGGCATAGTGATGAGCAGGAGCGAGCGCTTCTTGTAGCGGCCGATCCAGCGGCGGCGGATGCTGTGCTGCGTTATGAGAATCACATAGTGACCCTGGAGCCCCTGCTGCGGGGTGACGAGCTGTTGGCTGCGGGTATGGAAGAGGGCCAGGCGCTAGGAGAGGCCCTTCGCAGGGTTCGCGTCGGTCAGCTTCGGGGTGATCTGCGCACGCCTGAGGAAGCTCTGAAGTGGCTGGGTCTGGACTGAAGGGGAGGCGCGGCACCAGGTGAACCATCCTTCGCGGCCTTGAAATGAGCGCTGCGCCGTGTATCTTTCCCGCGACGGTCGCTTGTGCAGCACATTCTGGCTGCGCTGCCCCCGGAGTTCTCAATGGATCTTGCGCTCCAAGTCAAGCTGGTAGATGTCCTCATCGGCGCGCCACTGTTCCTGTTCGCGTTAGTGTTTCATGAGTATTGCCACGCCCTCGCCGCCACCCGCCTGGGCGACAACACGGCGGCGTGGTCAGGTCGCCTGACGCTCAATCCAGCGGTGCACATCGATCCCATCGGCTCGATCGCGATGCCGCTGCTGGGCCTGTGGTTTGGGGGATTCATCTTCGGCTGGGCCAAGCCGGTTCCGTTCAACCCGCGTAACCTGCGCGACGCGCCGCGCGACACCATGATCATCGCTCTGGCGGGGCCGGTGTCGAACCTGGTTCTCGTGTTGGTCTTCGCCGCCCTTGCTCGTGCGATGGTCATGGGCGGGCTACCCATCAACTCGATGAACTCTGGCCTCGACGGCTGGTGGATGCTCCACCGCGGCCTCACCTTCGGTATTTTCATCAATGCGTTGCTGGCGGTGTTCAATATGATCCCGCTGCCGCCACTGGATGGCAGCAAGGTGCTCGCCTACTTCCTTGACTCCGGCACCGCTTCGCGCCTGCTCAGCTTCAATCCGATGATGTCGTTCTTCATCATCATCTTGTTGTTTCAGACATCAATTCTCCGAGTGCCGCTGGATATGCTGATGAGTGTGGGGAAGAGCCTCGGAGGGCTCGGCTGATGGCGCGGGATCATCTGGTTAAGGTCTTAGCTGAGCGTGCGGTAGCCTCGCGTCGTGGCTCCGAGCGGCTCATCCGCGAGGGACACGTCACGGTTGATGGCGAGCAGGTGCTCGAGCCTGGCGAGCTGGTCGATCCTGCAGAGCAGCGCATCCTGATCGATGATGCGCCGCTGCCGCGGGCACCGACCCCGGTGTACCGGGTCCTTCACAAGCCGACGGGCACGATCACCACCCAGAAAGATCCCGAGGGTCGCAAGACCGTGTTCGATCTGCTCGAGGAACCAGATCCCTCGGTGCAGGCCGTTGGTCGTCTCGACTACAACACCGAGGGTGTGTTGTTGATGACGAACGACGGTGAGCTGGCCTATCGACTGACTCATCCATCTTACGAGGTCCCCAAGAGCTACCTGGCCAAGATCAGCAGCACTCCGAGCGATCGAAAGTTGGAACAACTGCGCCGTG
>CAZEIY010000132.1:2761-9787 GCA_964512375.1 uncultured Rickettsiales bacterium
CCGACGGAACCGGCACTGGTTGAGATCATTAAGAGTTCCGGCCCCTCTTCGTGGTTGCTGATTACGATCAAAGAGGGCCGAAATCGTATCGTGCGCCGACTGGTCGACCACATCGGCCACCGCACTCTCAAGCTCAAGCGCGTGTCGTTTGGCGGGCTGACGCTGCGGGGACTCGCTCCGGGTGAGTCGCGCAAGCTGACCGCCGGTGAGCTGGGCCATCTGAGGCGCATCGTTCGCTCAAAGGGTAAGGCAGAACTCAAGGTGAGCTGGGAAGTTCGCAAGGCGGTAGCCGAGGCGCTGCGTATGCCACCACCGGCTCCTGAGCGTCGAGTCAGTTCGCGTGACGAGGATGGACGCCCCTATCGAGGCAAGGGCTGGGCCCGTCCAAAGGCGCGCAAGACGCGCTCTCGTAAGCCACTCAAGGGCGGCAACCGTAGCCGTGGTGGTTCTCGAAGCAGCCGCGGTGGTCGCGGCGGCGGCCGAAGTAGCTGATCAGGCCAAGACGCTCAGTCCCTATTCTGGAAGCGGAAGCCGTGGCGTCCGCTGCGCTTCAGATACAAGGTCGCAGCAAAGGGCTTGCCCGCCTTGGACGTGAAGCCCTCAAGCGGGTCGGTCGAGTTGTCGGTGAACAGCTTGACTGCCTCGTCACGATTGAGCTCCCGCTTGCAGATCTCACGAGGTACGGACAGCTTGCAGCCATCTTCCTTGCAGACGAAGTGAGTTGCTGTCTCGATGACCTGGCTTTCCTTGTGATAGGGGCAGGCCGCGATGGGCTCTGGGTTGATCGGGAACTCGCGGCCGGCTACGGCCCCACCGCCCTTGGCCGAGCGGGGCGGAAAGTCCCACTGGATGCGGCCCGCGTCGCTGAGCTTGAGGGTGGCTGAGAACGGGCGATTGCGCTTGCTGATGAAGCCCTCGAGGAGCTCTGTTGAGCGCTTCTCACCGATGAGCCCGGTGATCTCCTCGATGGTGAGGGGACGCTGGCACAGGCGCAGTGGCAGGGAGAGCTTGCAGTCTCCAGCCTCGAATCCTTCGCAACGATAGCCCTGAGGACCGCGCCAGACCATCTTGTCGGCGTGGAAGGGGCAAGGGGCTATCTCGGCGGGCTCAACGTCTTCGTCGCCGCTCTGGGCGCCGGGGTCGCTGCTGTGGGCGCGGATGCGTCCGTCGTCCTCGCGCTTGAGGTTCGCCTCGTACTCGCGTCCATCGCGAGTGAAGAAGCCGGCCTTTGAAGGGGTCAGACCGTCGGTGAGCAGCTGGACAGCAGAGCGTCGGTCGACGTAGCGGCCGCCCACTTCCTTCCAGATGATGAACTTGCAGTCGCCGTCGCGGCCACTGTGCACGCAGGAGTAGGTGCGCAGCGTCTCACGTACGTCGCTCTTGCATTCTGGGCACTTTCCGAGTGCCTCGGTGCCTTCGTAGAGGGTGTCGTAGGAGAAGTCACGGACACGGTCGACGATGACCTTCGTCCAGTCCTTGATCTCGGTCATATAGGCATCGCGGGCACGGTCGCCGCGCTCTACCTGCCGTAGGGCCTCTTCGATGTCACCGGTCAGCTCGGGCTGAGTGAGACGAGGCAGCTCGATGCGCTCCAGTGCCTCGATGAGGCGGATGCCACGCGAGGTGGCTCGCAGGGCCTTGCGGCCAGCGATAGAGGTGCAGCGATCGGAGTACTCGCGTTTGAGCAGGGTCTCGATGATGTCCGCACGGGTGGCGGGAGTTCCGAGCCCACCTGTCTCGCTCAGTACCTGAGCAATGGACTCGTCATCGACCTCGACGCCGGCGGTCTCCATGAGCCGCAGCAAGCTGGCTTCTGTGTGCCTGGCAGGTGGTCTGGTCAGCTTCTCTTCGGCTTCGTGGCTGCTGAGGGCGGTCTCGGTGCCATCGGCCTTGGTGAGGGGGGGCAGGTTGCCCTGCTTCTTGTCGTCCTTGCCGCTATCCCAGACGGCGCGCCATCCGGGGACCATGAGCACCTTGCGGCGGGTGCGGAAGTGCTCCGCCTCGACCATGGTGGTTCGATCGACTTCGGCGTACTCGGCTGGGGGATGGAAGGACGCCAGGAAGCGTCGCGCCACCAGGTCGAAGATCTTGGCCTCATCGCCGTGTAGTCGGCTTGGGTCGCCCTCGCCGGTGGGGATGATGGCGAAGTGGTCGCTGACCGCCTTGTTGTTGAAGTTACGGCCCTCGTTGTTGAGTCCGTCCTTGAGGAGCCGTTTGGCGTGTATGCCGAGGCTCTTCTGGTTGGCCAGGAACTCGATGCTCTGGTTGACGAAGGGTCGGTAGTCCTCGGGCAGGGCCTTGGAGTCCGTACGTGGGTAGGTGAGCAGCTTGTACTGCTCGTACAGGCTCTGTGCGGCACGAAGGGTGCGACGCGCTGAGAAGCCGAAGCGCTTGTTGGCCTCGCGCTGCAAGGTGGTCAGGTCCAGCAGGGCAGGGGCGGTCTCGCGGGAGGTCTTGCGGGTCTCACTTGCCGTGGCCTTGGGGGCGCTCTCGAGGAGCCCCAGCAGGCGGTCGCGTTGCTCGGCATCGTAGATACGATCTCGGGGGGCGTCTGCCTCGGGGTCGAACCAGGTGCCCAGGTATTCGTGGGCGTCTTTGCCCTCGATCTGGAAGTTGGCCTTGAGCAGCCAGTACGGCTTGGGCTCATGGGCGAGAATCTCACGCTCGCGGCGCACCAGCATGGCGAGGGTCGCTGTTTGCACGCGTCCAGCGGACCAGACGGTCTTGTCGCTGCGGGAGCGGAGCCGGATGGTCAGGGCGCGGGTCGCGTTCATACCGATGAGCCAGTCGCACTCGGCGCGGCAGTCGGCAGCATCGGCGAGGCCCTGCACGCTCTGCTGGGTGCGGGGTGAGGCCATGCCCTTCTCGATGGCGTCTCCAGTCATTGACTGCAGCCACAGACGATCAACGGGCTTCTCGGTCTCGGCGAAGCGATAGATCTCGCGGAAGATGAGCTCCCCCTCGCGGCCGGCGTCGCAGGCATTGACGATCTTGGCGACGTCCTTGCGCTTAATCATCTTCTTGAGGGCCTTGAGCTGGGCGCTGGCGCCGCGAACCGGGGTCAGCTTGAACTGGTCGGGGATGATGGGCAGGTCCTTGAGGCGCCAGCGCTGCAGGCTGTCGTCGTAGTCCTCGGGCTTCTGGAATTCGAGCAGGTGGCCGACCGCCCAGGAGACGATGTGGGAGTCTCCTTCGTAGGCGTGGGTGCCCTTCTTGCCGGCATCGACCACTTTGGCGATGTCGGCGGCGACGCTGGGCTTCTCGGCGATGACGAGGGTCTTGGACACTGCGGGATTCCTTTGAACGGGGAAGCTTCACTTATAGGAAGACGTGCCGGATGGCTCGACGCAAACAACTACACCCAGCGGGCACCAGATTTCAAGCGCCTTTCGGTGGATCTCACGCGGGATGCTACGCATCCGTTTCTTTTTGCTGCGTTACTGAGTCGGAAGTTTTAGCGGATTAGTGAGCAATCCGCGCACGATATCGGCCTCGACGTTGCCGTTTTTGACGAGATTCGTGAGCGCCCGGTCCATGGTGACCATGCCGTCCCGGCCGCCCGCCTCCATGAGCGAGGTGCCCTGGTGCATCTTGTCGTTGCGGATGAGGTTCTTGATGGCCGAGGTGCCGACCATAATCTCGAATGCTGCGATTCTTCCCGGCTTGTCCTTGCGCGGAAAGAGGCGCTGATTGATGACGGCGATCAAGCTGGCGCCCAGCTGAGTGCGCGCCTGGGACTGCTGGAAGGGCGGAAACACATCGATAATCCGGTCGATGGCCTGCATGGCGTCATTGGCGTGCAGGGTGGCGATGACCAGGTGCCCGGTCTCGGCCGCTGTGAGGGCAGCGGAGATGGTCTCGTGGTCGCGCATCTCGCCGATGAGGATGACGTCCGGGTCCTGGCGCAGGATGAACTTCAGGGCGGCAGCGAAGCTCTTGGTGTCGGCGTGCACTTCGCGCTGATCGATGGTGGCCTTTTTGCTGATATGGCTGTACTCGATGGGATCTTCGACGGTGAGGATTCGGCAGCGACGCTCGCGGTTGATGCGGTCTACCAGGCACGCCATGGTCGTGCTCTTGCCGGCGCCGGTCGGGCCTACGACGAGTAAGAGGCCGTGTGAGCGGGTGCCGAGCTTGAGCACGGTGGGCGGCAGGCCGAGTTCTTCGGCCTCGGGAATGGCCGCGGGAATAGCGCGCAGTGCGGCGGCCATGCGGCCCTTCTGGTAGTAGGCGTTGACGCGAAAGCGGCGACCACCCTCGATCGCGAGGGCGAAGTCGATCTCGCGGTCGAGCTCGTAGATGCTCCGCTGTCGTCCACTCAAGATGGAATACAAGAGCATGCGCATGTCGGTGGCCGAGAGGGGCTCTTTGCCGATGGGCACCAGGCTGCCGGCGATGCGCAGGATGGCCGGGCGACCCTCGGTGAGGTGCAGATCGGACGCGCCGCGCTCGAGCACTTCGCCGAGCAGGGCCTTCATGTCGAGGTCGACATCGTCCTGTGTGTCCTGGTCTTGGAAGGTGTCCAGGCCCGTGGACATACCCTTGGCCTGCAGCGCGAATTCTTCTGGGCTCGAGGCGCTGGCCAGCCCGAGCTCGTAGCTGATCTGACCATTCTTGAACAGATCCAGCAGTGAGGCGTTGAAGCTTCGGATTCCGGGGTCCTTGGTCGAGCGCATGAGGTCCATGAGCTCGTCGACGCGCTGATCACGCAGCAGCTTTCCAACGGCTGGAGTACAGGTGAGTAACTCCGCAGCGAGCACGCGGCCGGTGCCGTCGGTTCGGGGTAGGAGGCGCTGACTGACGATGCCCCGCAGGCTGAGGCTGAGGTCCATGGCCACCTGCGCGCGCAGATGGTCGGGGTAGTAGCTGAGCATGCGCTGCAGGGTCTGGGTGGCGTCGATGGTGTGCAGGGAGGCGAGCACCAGGTGGCCGGTCAGCGCGGCGGACAGCGCTACGGCGACGGTCTCTGCGTCTCGCATCTCGCCAATGACGATGACATCGGGGCTCTGCCGGACGACGTGACGCAGTGCGTCCGAGAAGGACCTGGTGTCGCCTCCGACCTCGCGCTGACTGATGCGGCTCTTTTGGTCGGCGTGCACGAACTCGATGGGGTCTTCGATGGTGACGATGTGAGCGGCTCGGGTGCGGTTGATGTGTCCGACCATGGCAGCGAGCGTGGTGGACTTGCCCGAGCCGGTGGCGCCAGTGACCAGCACGAGACCGCGCGAGGCGTTGGCGAGGTCACGTACGGGCTCGGGAAGAAGCAGTGAGTCAAAATCGAGATCGCCGCTGGGCACGGCCCGGGCGACGACGCTGACGCTTCCTTGTTGCCTGCTGAGATTGAGCCGAAAGCGCCTGCCATCAGCCACAGACAGTCCGGTGTCGAGATCTCCTGAGGTGGCGAAGAGCTCGCGCTGAGAGGGGCTGAGGGCGCGCTCGAGCAGATCATCGAGTTCAGCCGCCGTGGTTGCAGCGGCATCCATGGCGGTGACGGTGCCGTGCACGCGCACGGCGGGGATCTTCCCCTCACACAGAAAGAGGTCAGACGCTGGGAAATCGTTCATGTCCGCGAGCAGGCGGACAAGAGCTGGCTCTTTGCTTGCTTCGTTCATCGAAGGGAGCTTACCAGCAAGGTTGTTCGCCTCGCGGGGGGAGCGAAGCTTGTTCGATCAGAGGCCCCGGCACTTGCCGATGATTTCCTTCATCACTTCGGCGGTACCGCCACCGATGGTGAGCAGGCGCAGGTCTCGGAAGGCGCGAGCGACGTGGTATTCCTCGATGTAGCCGTAGCCGCCATGCATCTGTTGGATGTCGTAGACGACCTTTTGTGCCAGATCGCAGGTGTACAGCTTGGCCATAGAGATCTTCTCGACGGCCTGCTCGCCGCGGGCGAACATGTCGCAGGCGTGGTAGGTGAGCTGGCGTCCTGCTTCGATGGCGGTCAGGTGCTCGACAAGGCGGTGCTTCCACACCTGGAACTTGACCACGGGCTTGCCAAAGACGTGACGCTCGGTGCCGTAGCGGATGCCCTCCTGGCAGAGCAACTCCATGCCTGCAGTGGCCATGACGGCGGCCACGAGCCGCTCACCCTGGAAGTTCTGCATGATGTAGTAGAAGCCCATGTTCTCTTCGCCGAGCATGTAGCGGGCTGGGATGCGGCAGTTATCAAACGCGAGCTCGGCGGTGTCTGAGCTGTGGTTGCCGACCTTCTCGAGCAGTCGGCCGACCGAGAAGCCCTTGACGTCTGTGGGTAGGAGCACGAGCGAGACGCCACCGAAGCCAACATCACCGCTGCGCACGGCCAGCGTGATGAAGTCGGCGCGGCTGCCGTTGGTGATGAACGTCTTGGCACCGTTGATGATGTAGTCATCGCCATCTCGGCGGCAGGTCGTGTTGAGGTTGGCGACATCCGAACCGACTCCTGGCTCGGACACTCCGAGGGCAGCGATGCGCTCGCCACGGATCGCAGGACCCCAGAACTCCTGCTTCTGCTCTTCTGTGCCGATGGCGCCGATGACGGGTGTGGCCATGTCGGATTGGACACTGAGTGCCATGTTGAGGCCGGCGCAGTTGGACCGCACCAGCTCCTCGAGCCAGATGACGGTGAACCAGTAGTCCAGGCCCATGCCGCCGTACTCTTCGGGCACACCGAGACCGAGAAAGCCCATGTCGCCGACCTTCTTGAAGATCTCGTCGGGGAAGCCCTTGTTGCGCTCGTACTCGTCGGCGAAGGGTGCGAGCTCCTTCTCGACGAAGTCCCTGGCGGTCTTGCGGAACATCTTGTGTTCGTCGGTGAGATCGGGCGGTCGAAAGGCGGGCTGATCCATGGAGGGTCTCCGGGTAGTTACTGGAAGGCTGGCAATATACCGATGCGCCTGTCTGGGAGCGAGTCTCGCGGGCCGATTCTCACCGGGTTGACACCCCCAAGACCGGCCCGTATAAGACTGCCGACCGCCGCGCTTGCGCGGAGGCCCATGACGCGGGGTGGAGCAGCCTGGTAGCTCGTCGGGCTCATAACCCGAAGGT
>CAZEIY010000133.1:0-9778 GCA_964512375.1 uncultured Rickettsiales bacterium
GCACCGGTATGTCAGGGTGACGATGACGACAGCACCATCTCTGACGACGATGATGTCAGCGACGACGATGACGTCGGTGATGATGACAGCGTCGGTGATGACGACAGTGCCGGTGATGACGACAGTGCCGGTGATGATGACAGTGCCGGTGATGACGACAGTGCCGGTGATGACGACAGCGCCGGTGATGACGACAGCGCCGGTGAAGAAGAGCAGGAAGAAATCTGCGCCTCTATCGGCTTCCCAGGCGTCGCCCAGGCTGCCATGTCCATCGACTGGAACGACTTCGGCGCGAGCGCGTCCCCTCCCCTGACTATCGAGTTCTGGCTGAAGCTCAATGCCTATCCTCCGCTCACAGCAAATGCCATGCTGCTGCAGACCCGAGACAGCGCTGCTCCCTGGTCCCTGCAGCTGGTAGGTAGCGTCCTGAACCCGTGCGGCTATTGCCCAGGCTGCATCATGCTGAGCGACACGGGCGGCATCACCTGTACCGACCCACCCCCTCTGGATAGCTGGAGCCACCTGGCGGTCACCCTCGATGGGACGGCACCGCCCTATGTCGCGACCGTGTTCCGCAACGGCGAGCTTATCGAGCAGCCTTTCCCGCGCTCCAACCCCGGCGAGCTCAACTTCAGCACCTTCAACGACCTCTGGCTGGGCTTCTCGCCCCAGAACAATGCACTCGACGCAGACGTCGCGAAGCTGAGGATCAGCCAGGGCGTGCTCTACACAGAGACCTTCACTCCTGATCCTTCCGTCCCCACCGATGCAAACACGCTGGCGTTCTGGCCCGGCAACGACGGTACTGGCTCCATGGTCGAGGACGTCATCGGCAACCACAACGGCGAGCTGGTGGGGACCACCGACTGGTCCGAGGAGTGTCTGCCCATCGAAGTCGAGGTAGGAGATGATGACGACAGCGCCAACTGTACGGGTGATTGGGAGCAATTCACGGAGCTCACCTGCGACGATGAGTGTGACAATGATGGCAATGGCCTCACCGACTGCTCGGATCAGGCCTGTGAGTTTGATTCCTTCTGTGATTCAAATACGGGTGGCGACGACGGCGACCCAAATGGTCAAGCAACGCAGAACGGTCCTGGTATCACAATGCCCCTGTGCTGCGAGGTTGACCCCATCACGGGCGGGCCCACCTGCGCCATCTGCATCCAGCACATGGCACCTCCCCCCGTGGGGTGCGGCACCGACCCAGCCGGTTGGGTGCCAAATGCCCACGTGCTGCAGGAAGGACTGAGTCCCTGTTGTGGGGGAACTGGCCCACTCCAAGGACCGGTGAACCTGTGGGCGAACACCTGCCCCGAGTGTGAGGACGGGCTCGACAATGACGCCGACGGGCTCATCGACTGCGATGACGGCGATTGCGTCAGCACGGCTGACCACTCCCAGATCTCAGGTCTCTGCGGCACCCCCTAGATAAACACCCGCTGCCTCCGGTTTCACCTGCCGTGTCTCCCGCATTTCCCTCAAGGAGATTGGAGACCACGAGTTCCTGCACCACTGCGCCGAGCGAGCCCATGCTGTTGATGATCCCGGCCGTCGCTACCGCCACCCGAGGGGAGCAAGCCAGAACACCGCCCACATCGACGCCACCACCCCGCCGAGCTGGTGACAGGTCCCCCACCGCCGTCACTCCGTTCTGCTGACAATTGTCGTGGGGCGGTGCATGAGGCCTTGTTATATTCGGTTCATGGACTTTCAGAAGGTGCAGACCAGCAAGCGTGCTTCCCGGATCGAGTCGACTTGGAGCGGTGGAGTACAGAGCCGGAAGTTGATGGGCCTGAGGGCGACCAGTAAGCCCCCCCCCCGGATGCACTTCGGACTGGGAGAGGATGCCGTCGCCGAAAGGTCGCATATTCGCTGGCCGGACGGCGAGGTAAGCATCTATGATCAGTTACTCGCCCGCCGGCGAGTCACGGCCATTCACAGCCAGGCGGCACGTTAAGAGCATGGATCGACGCACCTTTCTTCAGCTGTGCTCGGGGGCAATGGCTTCGAGCCTGGGCCTTGGTTGCGGTGCGTCAGGGTCAGGGGATGACTCGACGCCGCCCGGAGACCTGTCTGCCGGCCGAGCGCCCTGGGGGATCCCACCATCTGGAAGCGAGCACTTGCTGCTGCCTGGCGAGGCTCAACCCGAGGCTATGCTCGAGGTCTTCCTGCTCGGTGGCATGTCCCCCTGGGAGTCCTTCTACACGATCCCGGAGTACTGCAATCCGTCCATGGGAGGGCCCTACGCTGGTCAGCAATGGTGGATGTTCGATGGGGGAGTCGAGGAGTGGTTCGCCCAGTGTGATGGCGGAGATCGGGCCATCTATGAACCCTTTGCCGCTGATGCGGCGGGCATGACGGTCAACCTGGGTCCGTTCATCTATCCGCTTCGAGACCGTCCGGACATTCTGTCGCGCATGCGGGTCTGGGTGGTACATCACGCCGTCGAGCCCCACGCAATTGCGATCCCCTTCGCAGTTGCCGGTCACGGTGTGAGCAACCCCCGGATGGCTGGCTTCGGTACGCACCTTCAACGTTTCTTTGGTCAGCAGGAGTCCGGCGCCCGGAACGCACCTCTTGCCTACACGATCTACATGAGCTCTTTTGACCGCTCCAACAACGGAACGGCGGCCACTGCACTCGGTCTCCATCCAGCGGCAGCCCAGCCTCTTGCCTTGCAGCTCGGGCCCAATCCCCGGCTGCCCGCCCGGCTGCCCCGTCCCACTGTCTCTGGACACAAGAACGAACTGGATGCGCTGGTTGCCCACTACACCGAGCGGATCCGTCAGCGCTTGAGCCATGCCGTTACCGGGGACTACCGTTCTCCGGGTTACATGGACTATGCGGCGGCACGCCGGGCGATGCAGAACCACGAGGCCCTGGTCGACCTGCTTCCGTCTTCGATCTTCGAGGTTCCCGAAGTGACCATGTGTACCCAGCATCCGCTCGTGGAGACTCAGGGCGTCTTCACGGTTACCGATGAGACGACCGCTGCGCTCGAGATGGCCCGCCACCTAATCACCGTGGGCAAGGACGCGCCCCGCTATGTTCAGGTGATGGAGGGAGGCGTGTTCACCGACCCCGCAGGGCAGGGCTACGACACCCATGGCGAGCACATCCGCGGCCAGGGCCCCAACCTCATGCACATGAGCCGGGGCCTGGCAGCCATCATCAACGAGCCCGGCGAGGAGGACCCTCGAAAGCTCGATCTGGACCGCCACTTCATTCTGCTTAACACCGAGTTCGGCAGGGCGCCCATCCCTGAGGCAACTCCCCCCAATCCCCACGGTCGGGGCACGAACCACTGGCCCTGGGGCTACGTGGTCGTTGGTTTTGGTGGTTTCGCTGACGAAGAGCGAGCAGGCATCGTCGGTGCCATTGGTGAGGATGGGTACGCGACCTCGAGCTTCACGCCGACCGAGCACCGGGCCGCCATGCTACTCGCCATGGGGGTCTGGCCGTTCAGTCCCGAGTCCTTCGCCGTCGGCGATGTCCGTGGCGCGGGCAGTGAACTCGAGGCTGCCTTGAAGCTCCGCACCGAAATACTCGGTTACCCCGTATGAGCTTGGTTCGATCGCTGCTTGCGGCATTGGGCGTGCTGGTGCTCTGTAGTTGCCAGCCTTCTCGCTATGAAGGGGGGGAGGCCGGAGACTGCACTGATGGCGCCGACAATGACGCTGACGGCACCTACGACTGCCTGGACGAGGGATGCCTGACGTCACCTGACTGCATCGATACCGGCTCTCACCCTGGCGTGCTCGAGGACACCCCACTGTGTGACGCTGGCGATGAGGCCTTCGTCCGTCGCCTGGTGCCTCAGTTGTGGGGACGCCACCCACGTTCAGTTCGAGAGATCGACCTGCTCGTGCAGATCATTGAGCAAAGCGATCGGGCGACGCTGGTGAGCAAGATGATGGGGACGGCGGAGTTTCTGCTGCGCTGGAGCGAGGTTCTCAAGGACTTCCTGCTCATCAACCGAGTCGGAGAGCGCGCGGGACGGGGCTGCGCGACGGCGACCCAGTTGGTTGTGGGCGCTCTGCCTGCCAGTGAGTTCACCGGGTCCCTCGCCGCGAGCGTACGAGACAACGCACCAGACGATGCGCCAGAGTACAACGACTGGGATCTCACGGAGTTGCTGGTGTCCGCCATCGTGTTGGACGACATCAGCCCGATCTACAGGGCGCATCTGTTCGCCCAGTTGGGGTCCAAGCTCATCAACCTCGACAACCCTGGCGCCAATCTCGCCTGGCGGGGGGCCTACGCCGAGATGTTCGAGCAGACCCACCTCAACCGTCGCATGGGCTGTATGGGCTGTCATAATTCGGAGTTCTCGGCCACCGATGCAGCAGACCCCGAGCTGGATCGCACCTGGCAAGTGCCGGGCTATTTCGAGAAGGCCATCTATGGCGACAGCGGCGGTCGGCCCGTCAGGGATCTAGCGGCCTTCTTCCGCGTCGAGGGGGTGCTGTCGATGCAGTTCCTGCCCGAAGGCTTCGATCCGACGTTGTACTGGGACTATGGCGAGGGTTTCAATCCCTGGGGTATGGGCGAATTCTGCGGCGAATTTGTGCTGCCCGATGACGTTGAGGACGACCCTGAGGGTTGGACGGGCTACTTCATCGAGGAGGTCATCGACCGACCGAGCATCTGGCACCTGGAGCGGTGGCTGCGGGATGGATTCGAGGCTCTTCGCGAGGACGGCCTGCAGGTGGGTGACGACCTCTCAGTGGACGGCAAGGAAGCCTTCGCCTGGATGGTGTCCATGAGCACGGCCGAGAAGGTGTGGACCGAGATCACCGGCAAGCGGCTGACCACGCCTCATTTCTTTGCCCGCAATCGTTATCAGAGGGACCTGCTGAAGTACCTGACGGATGTCTTTGTCGACAACTCCTTCTCGCTGAAGGCACTGATCCAGGCCGTTGTCCTGCATCCCTACTTCAATCCAGGCGCGCCCGAGCAGTGTGAGGGTGTGGAAACGCCGTACTACCTGGCGCCGATCTTCAACCCCTGGTTCGTGAACCACTTGATCCCCGAACTGCGCCTCAACAACCCCGGGGACTCTGTCGAACGTTTGCCGGCCCGGGTGCTGATGGGTGCGCTTGTTTCGGCCATGGACTGGACGGACATCGACAGCCAGATCTACGGCCACTTCTTCGACGAAGATGGCAACTTCGCTCCGGGACAGGAACTGCCGGCAGCGCTCATCTTCGAGTTTGATATCGGCATCTTCCTCTTGGATGGTGAGACGGGATTTCGGAGCAGCAACTTTGCGGAGTCCATGGCGTGGGAAGAGGCGGTGGGTTCTTGTGTCGATCCTTTCCCGACCGAAGAAGAGCCTCGCATAGACTGGATTGATCGGCTGGTGAGCGAAGCCCCCAACACAGCCACGATGGAGGAACTCGTCCTAGCTCTCAAGGACCGCCTGATCGCTCGCCCGGTCCTCGACGACGAGACCGAGCGGGGCCTCATCGAAGCCCTTCTCCAACTTCCGCTTGATTCGCCTGTGGGTGGGCTGAAAGATCCAACCTCCGCTCTGCGCCGAGTCTGTTCCGCTCTGCTCTCATCCGGTGACTTCCTGTTGGCCGGTGCCCCGGGTCCCGAGGTCGTGGGTACCGAGCTATCGTTCACTCCCAGCGGAAGCTCGTCTCGGGAACTGTGTGAGAGTCTGGTGGAGTCTCTGTTCGAGTTCGGCCAGGCTTCATGCGACGAGTCGGGCCGCATCCAGCTGTCGGGGAGTAAGTAGGGTGGGTAGGGTGAGTTGCCTGCCCGCTACCTCAGCGAAGTAGACATAACGCCTCTTATGGGGCACTGCCCTCTAAGAGCGAGTCCCGACGCGCCCTCAACAGCGGAGCCATCTCGGCCTTGAACGCTGCCATCAACTTTGCCGCCTCCTTCGAGCCCGACACCACCGAACCGAAGTGGCTGGCAAGGACTCGGCCCTCGGCATCGAAGACATAGGTGGCGGGCATGGTCTTCGGCTCCAGCTTGTCGAGGACTGCCTTGTCCACATCGACGCCGTGCGATCGCGCCATGAGCACGCTGCTACCGCAGATGTTGTCCTGCCCGCTCAGGTTGCGCTCGGCAGCGTTGGCAGGAACCAGTACACCCACCATATTGTCGGCGTAGACGTCTTCGAGGGACAGGAGCCACGAGAGGGTCTCATCGACCTTCTTGTCACTGCAGCTCCACAGGTTGAACAACAGCGGGGAACCGTAGAAGCCGGCAGCCACGTCGTGGCTGCCCTGCACCCACCGGAACCGGCTGCCGACCATCAGGGCAGCTACCTTGGAGAGTTTCGAGTCCGTGGACGGGTTGATGTCCTTGCCCGGGTCCTTCGGGGGGTCGACCCCGCCGCCGCCGGCCGGATCGGGAATGGAGTCCGATTCGGCGCCCCCCCCCGTGGGCAATCCAACAGGTGGTGCGATCCCACCCGGAGGCACCGTCGGCGGGCCCTCGACAACCTCGTCGACCGCACTGTCGTCATCCCCTGGGGCAGCCTCGGCTCCAACGCTGCCATCATCCCCCGCGGTTCTCCGTATGGCGACCAGATTGCCTGCCTGGGTGCCGACCAACACCAGGCCATCGGCTGTCAGGGTGGTGCCTGATGCTCCGATGGAGCTGCCAACACCGGCAGACCACAGCAGCTTGCCGTTCATCGAGAGCGCGTAGATCTTGCCGTCGCCGCTGCCTACATACAGTGCCTTATCACCGCTTTCGTCCAGGGCGATGGACGAGACGATGCTGCCCCCGGTTGCAAAGTCCCACAGCCGTTTGCCTGCCGAGCTGATGGCATGAACGGTGCCGTCGTAGCTGCCGAGGTAAATACGATCCTCAGCGCCGATCGTGGGACGTGCCCACAATTCGTCGCCCAACTCCAGCTCCCAGAGGACCTTGCCGTCGGCAGCCTGAACCGCAATCAAGCCACGATCTCGACTGGCGACGAACAGTCGGCGCCCGTCTGCCGAAACCGCGATTGCTGCACGTACTGAGCCCAGGTCGTCCAGGGACCACTTCACAGTGCGGGAAACAGGGTCCCAGGCCTGCAGTGTGCCTGCATAGGAGGCGACGAAGACCAGTCCATCGTCCCCTTGGGTAGGCCCCCCATACATGGTGCCGCCGAGGCTGGATTCGACCTCAGCTCGGCACTTTGAGGGCCAGGCGCGATACAAGTTGCCGTCGCCGCTGGTGAACAGGACGCTGCCATCTTGGGACTCCACCAGCTTGTCGGTGATGCTGCCGCCGGTGGCCGGGACTTCGTCTTCCTGGGAGCAAATCGGCTGACAGTTGGCGTCGATGCCGTGCAGTACCTGGTCGTTGCTGCCGAACCAGATCTGGCCATTGGCGAGCACCTGTGCGGGAGCGTCGACGTGGTACTCAGTGCGGTAGCGGCACAGTTGCCTGCCCTGGGGGTCCAGGTGGTAGAGGTGATAGTCGCCACTGCCGATGTAGATGCTGCCGTCAGGGGCTACGGTCGCGGGCGCCTGGATGGTGGCGCCGGTGGTCTTGACCCAGGCAATGGAACCCGCCCCGCCCTGGTCGCTGCGGATCGGACGGTCACAGTCCTTGCCCTCAAAGCCGGCCCGGCACGTGCGAATGCACGAGCCGGTCGCGGAGCAGCTTGAGGTAAAGGTGGGACTGTCGCTGCAGTTTTGGTCGGAGCAGGCCTCGGGGCAGGCTCCTTCGTCGCTGCGACCATCGCAGTTATCGTCTTTTCCGTTGCACACTTCCAGCGCACAGGGGTCCCCTCCTCTGCAGTCGTCTTCATCACTGCAGGGACAGTTGGCAGCCAGGCTGTCGCAGGCGTGAGCGCGCCGTAATCGCTTGCCCTTGAACTGCGGCCAGGGCGCATCGGCCAATCCTTTGCTTGAACTTCGGATGGCGTAGAAGGTGCCTCCGTGGGTACCGATGTAGACCGTCCCGTCGTCGCCCACGGTTGCACTCGCGAAGATGTCTCCGTCCAGCTGGGTCTTCCATAACAAGGAGCCATCTGGTCCGAGGGCATAGAGGTGGTCGTCGTTGCTGCCGATGTACACCGTGCCGTCGTGTCCCAGGGCCGGACTCGACCAGATCTCATCGCTGGTAGCGAAGGACCAGCGTAGTGAGCCATCGGCAGCCAGAGCGTATACGTTCCCATCCCAGCTGCCGGTGTAGATGGTTCCATCTGCAGCGACCGCCGCACTCGAATCGACACGATCTCTGGCGGTAAAACGCCACCGCTCCATCCCATTGGGACTCAAGGCGTACAGGTTGTGATCTCCGCTCCCCACGTACAAGGTGCCGTCCTGGCCCACAGCAACGCTCGAGTAGACATCGAATCCGGTGCTGAATTGCCAGAGCTTTTCCCCCGCTCGGTTCCAGGCGTACACCTTGTCGTCGGCGCTGGTGGTTACGATGGTGCCTTGTGCGGTGATGGCTGGGGCTCCGTAGACGGCGCCGTCGGGGAATTCGTGTTTCCATTTCACCGAGCAGTCGTCGCCGTCGATTGCCCACAGCACCCGGTCTTCGCTTCCCATGTAGATGCTGCCGTCCAGGTCGACCGCAGGGCTGGAGCTGAACTCGTCCTGCGCGAAGGCTCGGCACAAGACCTGGCCTTCGCTGTCGAGTTTCGACAGGGTCCCGTTCCAGCAGCCGACCCACACGTTGCCGTCCAGGTCGATGGCGGGAGTGGAGTCAACGTTGCACAGTTGGCCTCCGCGTCGTTCGTCGAACTCAGGGGTGGGCTGGTCCTCGCAGCAGTTGAACACCCACTGGGGCTCGCCGCTGCGGGGGTCGAGCTTGTAGAGCCTGCCGCTCTCGTTGCCTACATAGACAAAACCCTTCTTGTCGACAGTCGCGCTACCACGGAACGCCTGTTGGTCCTGCAGGGTCCACGCGATGCTTCCGGGCCGGGTGCCTGCCTCGCCGGGCGAGATCTTGTAGGACTGCTGATCGGACAGCTTGACCGACTGGCGGCGCTCAGCGATGGGGTCGTCCCCGCCTGGCATCGCCTGTGGGTCTGCAGAGGGTGCCGCTCCACCCACCAGGGCTTTGCCAGCGCTGCCGTCCTCGCCTCTGCCGCAGCCCAGCGAGACCGCGGCGACAAGCAGCGCGGCGGCCGGTAGCCAGAGCCTGGAGATTGCAGAGGCGGTGTGTTCAGTCATGAGCTGCTGCAGGGGATGATGATGCTGGCGCCGCGTACCGAACCAGCAAGGTCACTCAGTTGCTCCAGTTCAAACACGGGGCCAACAAGGGCAACAGCAAAGTTCGATTCATCACCATCTCCGGCCCCGATCGCCTCGCCCATTAGCCCTGAGCTAGACTCCTCCGTACAGGAGTCTACACCCGCAGTCCAGGCGCCCGGAACACCCCGCCCTGATCAGGCTCGCGGTGCCTGGTCGATGGACGACGGATGCCGATCTTCCTCCAAGGGCGCAGCATCCAGCACCTTCTCTGCTGCCTCAACGACAGGTGCCCCGCCTTCGCGCAAGGTTGACTGCTTCAGCCCACGGGCAATCAGATAGGAAGCCAACTGCCATACGAGAATTGCGCCGAGGCACACAAACCAGACCACAGTGCCAACCTCTCCCGAACGATAGACATCGCTGAACACACCACATCCCGCCATCCACCTCAGCAGCAGACAGCCAAGCAACACCATCAAGAGCTTTCCGAACTTCACGACGACCTCCAGACAGCAAGCCTAGCGCCCCACGGGCGGGGGGCGGGGTAGCTTGCGGGGGAGCCAGGGCTACTGGGCTTGGACCAGGGGCAGGTACCCTAAGTGCCCGGAATA
>CAZEIY010000134.1:0-9707 GCA_964512375.1 uncultured Rickettsiales bacterium
GCTACCAGTGGCTCGCTGGGTAGATCTGCTGAAGCCAGATCATTGCTGTGTCCCTCGGGCTCTGAGTATTCGCCCAGAGCCACGGGAGGAAGGGTCTCCTCTTCCGCGGCGGCATGCGCCTCGTCGTGGTCCAGAGTGGCCTCGGTGTCGCCGTCCAGATCTTCGCCAATTCCCAAGATGGGAACGCCGGTCAGGTCGACCTTGTCCAGCACCTCATAGGAGCGCACGAAGTCGCCCCTGGCTGCCTTCGCGTAGTCGTCCTCGGAGGAGGATGGTGGCTGATAGTCGCTTCCGGCCTGGGAAAGAAGACCGCTGCTGATCCACTCTCGGATGAGCATGGTGGCTTCAGTGCGCGGTGGTCCCAACAGGTCCAGGAGTTCCGCCATCGGACGGGGAGAGCAGAGTTGCTTCCAGTCTTCTTCGCTCCACCCATCGGGAAGGTCACCACTGCCGGCGAACTGCTGTGCTGGGTCGGCGGCAGCCGCGAGGACATCCCCCACCGTGTTGATCCAGGTGATGACATCACCGATTAGCACGCTGCTATCGAGGTCGAACTGGATGTTGTCGGGGAACACCACGTCGAGTTCCTCGAACTCGAGGACCGGCCTGGGATGGGCGAGGGTCCAGGCGAAGTTGTCATCGAATAGGGAGCTTCGTGCGACGATCAACTCCTCGTTGGGGAACTGGCCGTCGGCAACCATCATGTCGATGAGGTCTGCTCCCTCATCCAGCCACGGACGCCACTGGGCGAGCACGCTCTCGTCGATGAGCTGCGAGGAGAGGAGGATGCGCTCGAGGTTGACGGCGTCATTGACAGTACAGCAAGCGACAATTTCCCCGCCCATGAGGTACAGCTCTGATGATGGCCAGTGCTCCCCGGAGACGCGTAGAATCCCTGTTGAGCCTGCTTCTCGCAGGCGGCTGAGCTCGTCAGCAATCATCCAGGTCCCTCCAAGGGCTCAAGCAGTCAATCGCTCTTGCCCCTGCGAACAGAGTGAGTTCAGGAGCCCGTAGCGCGAAAAATCTACCGGCCCGCCTTCTAACAGGTCAAGGGGCCTTGGTCACAGTTATCGGGTGTGGTCTGGGATTCTGAAGGGTGTTCTTGCGAGCAGGGGGAGGGGTGGCGTCGCTTGAGAGGCCTCAGCGGCGCGGCAAGAATTGGGTCTGGAGATACTGCATGGCAGTGTCCACGAGCAGGTCGGTGCCGGCAACTTCCTGTCGTCGAAGTGGGTTGTGCAGAGGAACGCTGGCGTTCCACATCGGTAGATCGGGGTCCAGACCACGGAGTTGCCAGGACTTGCCTGTGGGAGTCTGCAGGCGGACGCTCTCGAGACGGAGCACCAGAGAAGGCCCCAGCGCGATGAGAGTCTCAGTGCGCGCGGAGCCCATAGTTGACTCGCCCATGATGTAGGCCCGTCCCTGCTCCTGGAGGGAGGCGGCCAGGCTCTCAGCGGCTCCCAGGGTCCAGCGATTCACCAGGATGACGAGCTTCCCGTGGCTCAGGCATGGAGTCTTCGCAAGCAGATCTCGTGAGCCCTTCCCGGGCTCAATCATTCGTAGCAGCACGGTTGAGGGTGCCACGAAGAGATCGGCGACACGGAGGGCCGACATCAGATCACCGCCAGAACTGTTGCGTAGGTCGAGAATCAGGCGGTCCGCGCCCAGTTCTCCGAGGTGCCGAATGCTGTCCTCCACTTCTTTGGGGGTTCTACGGTGGAAGCGCGAGATCCGGATGTAGCCGACACCGTTGCCCTGGTGTTGTTCCTCGACACTGGGTACCTCGAAGCGACTGCGCTCGAGACTCACCGAGAACCGCTGCCCCCCTATGCTCTGAAGGCGCACCACCTCCAGCTCGATCAGGGTGCCCTCGTCACCCTGGAGCATCGAGACGACATCCTCGAGGGGGAGCCCCTGGAAGCGCCGGCGATTGATAGCGATGATGCGGTCTTCTTTCAGGATGCCAGCGTGCATCGCCGGTGATTCAGGGAGCACCTCGGAGACGACCAGGACGCCGGGTCGGGCATAGAGTTCGAACTCGACGCCGATGCCGGTCATGTAGCCCTCGAGGCCTTCGTTAAGGGCTTCGGCCTGCGCGATGGGAAGGATCATCCCAGAGGTCGGCAACGCGGCCTTGGTTGGGCTCTCGTCCTGCCGCAGCTGCTCGTCTATGGCGATGAGCATGCCCTGCATCGCCCCCAGGTAGAGCTGGTCCTCGGTGATCACATCGCTGCCCATGCGTTCGAGCAGTAGCCCGCGTAGTTGTTCGAACATTCGTGCAGCTTCGCCCGCGGGGACTTCGGTGCTGAGCAGCTGGTGTAGATCTACGGCTGCATGGGGCAGCTCGCCGCGAGTGGACTCCTCACCGCGCACGTCTCCCGCCAACAGCGACGTCAGAAGCACGAAGCCGGCGAGGGCGATGGTCAGGGAGCGGAGCGTCGCCCCAAACCTGCGCGGCTCAATGAATGACACGAAGTCCGTCAAGAGAGACCTGTTGGTATGGGGAGGCATGTGCACCCGGGCGGGTGCGGCCGGGGAATCCCGAGATGTTTGAGGGAGGTAGCGCTTGGGGAGCAGCGGCGGGCATGAAGACGGGTCCGGTCGCGGAGAGACCGCTCTCTGTGAATGCAAAGCCCGTCTCCCGTTCCAGATCGATGGTGACGAGTCGTCGCTGGAGCGCGTCGATGATCTCGTCACGTTGAGCCACGGACTCCTCGAGTCTCTCGACCTGCAGGTAGTTCCAGACCACCCCACCAGCGAGGATGGCAATGGCTGCGACATAGCTCAGGGCCAGGGCAGGGGAGCGCCGGTTCCCAAGTAGAAGTCTCGGCGCTGGAGCGCGGCGAGATTCCGGATTCAATGGCGCATCCAATTCGGTCTCGTGCCCATAGATGCTGACACCATCGGTCACGCTGTCGCGTATTCGCTTGGCGAGGCTCTCCTCAAAGCCTTCGAACACAGCATCCTCGAGGTTCTTGTCGAGGGTTGTGTACGGAAGGTCGGGGAGGGTCGCGATCCCCTCGACCAGGTCCTTGCACTCTGAGCAGGCCTCGAGGTGTTCGGTGATCAGTTCTTCCTCCTCGCGACATAGAACGCCGTCGAGGAAGGCTGCAACGAGATTTTGGATGCGCCAGCAGTTCATCGACCCTTCTCCTCGCCAAGGAGGTCGTGAAGCCGTACTTTCGCTCGGCTCAGGCGGCTCATTACGGTGCCAACCTTGACCTGAAGCACGTCAGCAATCTCCTGGTAGGACAGATCTCCAAAATAGCGTAGCAGCAGAATGGTTCGATGCTCCGGGCTGAGGCGGTCAATCACGCTCGCCAGAGAAGAGCTCTGTTCCTGGGCGAGCAGGTCGTCGATGGCCTGGTGGCTGCTTCGCAGGATGTCGCTTTCCTTGCCAATTCGGTCCAGGATGCCTCCTCTACGCTGACGGTCACGGATCAGGTTGTAGCAACGATTCGTACAGACGCGGAACAGCCAGGCTTTCGTGTGAAAGCCTTCCTCGAAGAGCCTCGGCTCATGGAAGGCCTTTACGAAGACCTCCTGGGCTACATCCATCGCAGTCTCACTGTTCTTGGTGATGTAGAGGGAATGGTAGTACAGCCGCTTCTGATAGCGGGACACCAGCATGTCGAAGGCGCGCGAGCGGTCCTCTCGACTGATGCTCTTGATGTCTCCGTCTCGCCGGGGCTCGTGCCCAGGCTCGTTGTCTCTGACCAACTTCAATGGCAGCCCCATTGCTCTACATCCTCCGACATTGTCACCTCGCGAGCTTGCACCAACCGCTGCGGATGGTGGCACACCAGTGTCTTGTGATGGGTAGACCCACTTGCGAGGGGAAATATTCCTCGCAGTCAGAAATTTCTGAGCATCCGAGCGGCCTTTTGCTCCGGTATAGGAGCAGGAAAAGGCCTAATGGTCTTCGATGATCTCAAGTACGTAGCGCTTCTTTCGCTTGCCGCCTGCGGCCGAGATGAGAGTTCGCAATGCCTGCGCGTGCGCGCCGCGCTTGCCAATCACTTTGCCAACATCATCTTTGGCTACAACCAACTCGATGATGCAAGCGTGTTGGCCCTGCACTTCGGTCACGCATACCTCATCGGGGTGGTCGACCATGGCTCTGACCACTGTCTCTACGAGTTCTTTCATGGCTTCGTCCTATTTCAACGCAGCCCATCGATTTCGGGCCACAACCACAACAGCAATCTGTGGATAACAACAACAAACTAAGCATCAACAGTTACTTAGACAATGTTAGCGCAGCGTGGCTGTCGTGCAAGTTGCTCGAAGCGCTCCCAGCCATGTTTCACAATGAAACGGCTCATAATGAAATGCTCGTTTCATTATGATACTGTCTGAGGCTCGGATAGTGCCCGGGCGATGTGTGGATTGAGCGGTGCAAATTGCGCGGTTCGTTTGCAATGTGCGTGGTCTCTGTCAAAACAAAAAAGCACCCCGGAAGAATAAGTTTACGGAGTTGGCACGACCCCTGCATATAGATGAAAGTGCTTTGACAATCTATTGAGTTCCCGGTGGCGATATTCCGCACCAGTTATGGCCTTTCGGGCCTGGCTAACACCGGCGATAACGGTTCAGGCTCCATCCCTTCGGGGAATTGGCCTTCTCCTCCCCCTTTTTAGGCCAGGAGCTGTAGACCGTTTTGATGTCCCAGTGGGTCGGCGCACCCCCTCCTCCTAAGGCGCTGACCATGAGCTGGGATGTCACCAAGAAAAAGCGCCTCTCGGCTTGTCCGGGGGGCGTCTTTTCTTGGGGGAGCGACGTCCAGCATCACCCTTTTGTTGACGCACCGGTGTTTTTTTTTGGATATTCTTAGCCATTATTCGACATCAACTAACTGCAGTCGTTCTGGCTTTTTTTGTGGCTGGATGTGCGAAGCCCTTAACTGAAGGGGCTGAGCCCGGGCAGTGCTCGGATGGTGCGGACAATGATGCAGATTCTCTCTTCGACTGTGACGACCCAAACTGTATTGGTGCTCCCGCCTGTCAGGCGGGGGATGACGATGACAGTGGCAGTGTTCTCGGGCCCTGCCGCCCCGTAGACCATCTCTGGGATCCCGCCACCGAGCCGATGCGCTTGCCCTGTGAGAGGACGGAGGAGCCCTGCAATCTCATCGATGATGACATGGACGGCTTTCTCGACCCAAAGTGCGGAACGGTCTCATGTAGCGCTTCGGCCGAGTGCACTCTGGGTGGGTTGATGCCGGACGCCGATTGTCACCAGAATGCCCCCGATGGGCCCGTGTGCACCTGGATTGACGGAGCACCGCCCACCGATGCGCTCTTGTTGTGTCGCGGAGTGCTGTGCCCGCCTGGCCTCAAGTGTTTCGAGGGCGGCTGCATCGTACCGGGAAATGGCGCCCCCTATTCAGACTGCTCCAGCGGCACCGAGTGCCCGATCAATGCGGGCTGCCTACCCATGACCGAGGAGGGGACTGATGCGGGTTGCACCTGGTTCTGCCAGGACTTCCCCTGTCCTGCCGGTTACGAGTGCAACGAAGATGTCTTTCAGAACACCTGGACGGGTGACTTCGTTACTCACCTCATCTGCGAGCCAGAGGGTGCTGGTAAGGGAGGGGAAGGGAACACCATCGACTGCAGACAGGAGTCGTGCCCGGAGTGCGAGGACAAGATCGATAATGATGAGGATGGGATGATTGACTGCGACGATCCGGGCTGCATTGATTTCTGCAGCCAGCGCCTGTAACGGTTCGGGTGAACCCGAACGCTTGTTCGGCTGTCCAACTCGGGCTGGTGTGGTGGGCCCGGAGAACTACAGACCTGGGATCTGTACTCCGTGTTTTCTGGCCTCGTCGATAGCCTTGTCGTAGCCAGCATCGACGTGGCGCACGATGCCCATACCAGGATCCGAGCGAAGCACCCGCTCGAGCCTGCGCTCAGCAGCTTCGGTTCCGTCCGCGACGATGACCATGCCTGCGTGGAGCGAGTAGCCCATTCCCACACCACCTCCATGGTGGAATGAGATCCAGGAGGCGCCGTTCACTGCGTTGATGAGGGCGTTGAGGATAGGCCAATCAGCTATGGCATCACTGCCATCGAGCATGGCCTCTGTCTCGCGATTTGGTGAGGCCACGGACCCGCAGTCGAGGTGGTCTCTACCGATGACGATGGGAGCTTTCACCTTGCCGTCGCGCACGAGGTCGTTAAACAGCTTTCCGGCCTTCTCCCTGGCCCCATAGCCAAGCCAGCAGATTCGAGAGGGTAGGCCCTGGAATGCCACCTGTTCACGTGCCTTGTGGAGCCAATTGGCGAGACCGTGGTCATCTGGGAAGGCCTCCAGGAGTGCCTGGTCGGTCGCGTAGATGTCCTCGGGGTCGCCGGATAGAGCAACCCAGCGGAAGGGACCCTTCCCTTCACAGAACAGGGGGCGGATGTAGGCCGGAACGAAGCCCGGGAAGTCGAAGGCGTTCTCCAACCCGCCTTCGACCGCCATCGCGCGGATGTTGTTGCCGTAGTCGAACACGTGGGACCCAGCCTCTTGGAAGTCCAGCATCGACCGAACGTGCTTCGCCATCGAGGCGATGGAGCGCCGGTTGTATTCTTTGGGGTCCCTCTCTCGTAGCTCCGCAGCAGCATCGAGACTCAGCCCTTCTGGGATGTAGCCATAGAGAGGGTCATGTGCGGAGGTCTGGTCGGTGACCAGGTCTGGGACGATGCCTCTTGCTCGAATCTGCGGTAGCACTTCAGCTGCATTGCCGAGCAGCCCTACAGAGAGCGGACGTCCTTCGTCACGAGCACGCAGGACCAGTTCTAGGGCCTCGTCGAGGGACTCTGTCGCTCGGTCGAGATAGCGACTGTCGATTCGTCGCTGGATGCGCGTGGGATCTACCTCGATGCCGAGGAAAGCCCCACCCGCCATGGTAGCTGCCAGGGGCTGCGCACCGCCCATTCCTCCGAGGCCGGCGGTCAGTACCATTCGCCCGCTCAGGTCGGAGTTGAAGTGAGTGCGGCCAGCAGACATGAAGGTCTCGTAGGTGCCCTGCAGGATTCCTTGGGTGCCGATATAGATCCAGGACCCAGCCGTCATCTGACCGAACATGATCAGGCCCTTTGCCTCGAGCTCGCGGAAGTGGTCCCAATTGGCCCAGTTACCGACCAGGTTGCTGTTTGCGATGAGCACGCGTGGAGCGTCGACGTGGCTCTGGAACACGGCGACAGGCTTTCCCGACTGTACGAGTAGCGTCTGATCGTCGTCGAGGTTGCGCAGACTGGAGATGATGTTGTGGTAGGCCGGCCAGTCTCGTGCCGCCTTTCCTGTCCCACCGTAGACGACCAGATCTTCTGGGCGCTCTGCTACCTCAGGGTCCAGGTTGTTCATCAGCATCCGCATGGCAGCTTCTTGCACCCAGCCCTTACAGCTGAGTTCTGTTCCACGGGGTGCTCGAATGATGGGAGCAGAAGTCATTGGGTCGTCTCCGGGGAGTGTGCTTCTCAAGCGGGGTCAGAGCAGCTGGCCGATGCTCTTCTCGACTGCACCGAGGAGGGAGCCATCGCGGATCATCGAAGCGGCCAACTCCTGATCGTCACAGAGGATGCGGTCTTCCTCGAGGCGCGGAATCTGCTGGCGTACGAACTTGAGGGCCGCGGAGGGGCCGGCGGCTGGAACCAGTGGCGCTCGAAAGTCCAGGGCCTGGCACGCGGCGAGGAGCTCGATGCCGAGGATGCGTTCAGTGTTCTCAACGACGGCCATGGCCTGGCGCGCCGAGATGGGCCCCATGGATACATGGTCTTCCTGGTTGGCGCTGGTCGGGATGGAGTCGACGGAACTAGGGTGGCAGAGCCCCTTGTTCTCGGAGGCGAGTGCTGCTGCTGCGACCTGGGAGATCATGAAGCCGCTGTTGAGGCCTGCGTCGTCGACCAGGAAGGCGGGCAGTCCGCTGAGTCGGGGATTGACCAGTTGCTCGACGCGACGCTCGGAGATGGCTCCCAGCTCGGCTGTGCCCATGGCGAGGAAGTCCAGGGCCAGCGCTACCGGTTGGCCGTGGAAGTTGCCGCCGGAGATGACGTCACCGCTATCGGGGAAGATAGTCGGATTGTCAGTGACCGAGTTGATCTCGCGACCGAGAACGGCGGCGCTGTGCCCGATGGTGTCCCGAGCGGCGCCATGTACCTGTGGGATGCAGCGCAGCGAATAGGAGTCCTGCACCTTCTCGCAGTCGTGGTGGCTGGCGTTGATGGTGCCTCCGCTCAGAAGTACACGCAGGTTGCTCGCCGACTGTCCTTGACCCGGATGGGGGCGTAGCTCGTGGAGGCGCGGGTCAAAGGGCTTGTGGGAGCCCAGCTTTGCCTCAACGGTCATCGCCCCGATGAGGTCGGCGACCGAACAGAGATGCTGTGCGCGCACGGTAGCCAGAGCGCCCAAGCCGGTCATCGCCTGGGTACCGTTGATCAGCGCCAGGCCTTCCTTAGCCTCAAGTTCAATCGGTTTGATGCCAAGCCGTTCGAACTCTGCGCTTGTGTCAATCCGAGCGCCGTCCGGGCCATGTACCCAGCCTTCTCCGAAGAGTGTCAGCGCGAGGTGTGCCAGTGGCGCCAGATCTCCCGAAGCTCCAACGCTTCCCTGGCAGGGAATCCAGGGATGGACGCCCATGTTTAGGAGCTTGAGGAGCTGAGACACCACGCGGCGATGTACACCGGAGTGACCGGCAGCGAGGACGTTGGCACGGAGGAGGATGATGGCCCTGGTCGCTTCAATACTGAAGGGAGAACCGACTCCCGCAGCGTGGCTTCGTACCAGGTTCCGTTGCAGCTGTGCGAGGTCTTCGGGCTCAACGGAGACTCGTGCCAGGTGCCCGAATCCGGTGTTGACTCCATAGACGGTCTCGCCTTGGTCGAGGATCTCGTTGACGGCCTCGCGGGCTCGGTCCACTCTACGGGCAGCATCGGCGCTCAGGCCGACGGGGCGACCTCTGCAGGCGACAGCTTCGAGTTGTTCGAGAGTGAGGGAGCGCCCGTCGAGTTCCAGGGGAGTCGACACGCTAATACTCTACCTGTGGGCTGGGAACTCGTGGGAGTTCTGTCGTGTACCGAAAAGGGTGATTCAGGCCTCTTCGCTGGCCTCTTCGCTGGCCTCTTCGGCGGCCTCTTCGCCAGCCTCGTCAGCAGCTTCCTCTTCTTCTTCCTCAAGGGTGACCGTGATCTCTTCGGCGTTGTCGCTCGAGTCACTGAGGTCCTTGAGGTGCTTGGCGAGTTCTTTGTGAGAGACTCTGCCACCGGCGAGTTGACGCTCTACTACGCGCCGGTCAAAGGCGGCGGTCTCGAGCTTGCGAACGTTATAGGAAGAGTTGGCCATGGGAAGTTCTCGCTGCTGGGACGCCTATGCCGGCGTGCTGGGGAGGGTGAGACCGAGGGCTTCGGCGGCGGCGCTTACCGACTCAGCGGTAGCAGCGGCCTGGGTGCTCTGGAGCTTTTCGAGGGCGGCAGCACGCGCTTCGGCGGCATTCTCGGCGAGAGCGTTGCGCTCAAGCTCGTCGACGCGCTCGTTTTCTGCGCGAATGCGAGCCAGATCATCGAGAGTGATCGCACCCGCCGCGATCTCACGGAGTGCTGTCACCGCCTCTTTGTTGTCTGTGCTGTTGTCGACCAGGGCATCGTCACCCTTCATCAACTGCCGCGTTCGCTGGGCAGCCAGAAGGACAAGGGCGAATCGATTCTCAACCTGCTCAAGGCAGT
>CAZEIY010000135.1:0-9686 GCA_964512375.1 uncultured Rickettsiales bacterium
ATCTTCTCGCGGTCAGCCAGCAACTCATCGAGCTCGCAGGTACCAGCAACGGAGCGCAAAGTGGTCTGCGCCAGCTGAGACGTCGCGTAGAGAAAGTTATCTACCTCGATGATGGCCTTCTCGGGAGCCATCACTCGGAAATAGACCACCGCGTTGATCTTTACGGAAACGTTGTCGCGAGTGATTACGTCTTGGGTAGGAATGTCGAGGGTAACGACGCGCAGGTCCACCTTCACGAGCTTGTCGACAAAGGGGATCAGGAACACGATGCCAGGGCCCTTCACGCCGACATAGCGGCCCAATCTGAACACAATGCCACGCTCGTACTCGCGCATGATCTTGATTGCGGATGAGAGGAATGCAAAGCCCGCCAGCACCGCAAAAATTCCAACCTGAATGATCGCTCCCATGACCTATTCCTCACTTCCTGAAGTAGAGCCCGCGATGTCTCCATCCGCGGACTCCCTTTGTTGAATTCGCCTCTCCACCATGGCTCTGACTTCGAGTTGAAGGCCTTCGACAGTAAGCACCTCGATGCGTGTTCCTACCGCGAGCGGAGTTGAAGCGACCGCTCGCCATCGCTCGCTATGAACGAAGACCTGCCCAGGCTCGACTCCCCCCGGGATCTCTGCGGTGACCTTCCCTTGAGCGCCAACCATTCCCTCGCTACCTCCCATGACCTGGCGGGTATGCCCCCGCCAGACAAGCCAGGCCACTAGGCCCACACAGATAAGAGAGACCACAACGACCACAATAATCACCTCGGGGGAGACCCCAACATTGAACTCAGGACTCTTCTTAACCAAGAAGATGCCGCCAAAAGCAAGGGACACACTGCCTCCCAGAGTGAGTAGACCGTAGCTGGGAAAGTACACCTCAGCGAACAGACAGCCAAAGCCAATCAGCACAAAGACAAGAGCGAGCGCATTCACTGGGATGGCGCTGAGCCCAAAGGCAGCGAGCAGCAGCGCGATGGCCCCGATTACGCCAGGAAAGATCATGCCCGGATTATTGAACTCGAGATAGAAGCCAAGTGCCGCGAGCCCCATCAACAGGTAGGTGATGTTGGGATGAGTCAGGAGCGTGAGCACCCGCTGAGCCAGGGTCATTGGAATGTGTTGAACCGGTCCGGTAGTACGCAGGACGACCGCTTGTTCTGCCCCGAGCTGGATCTCCCGACCGTCGATTGCAACCAGGAGGTCACTCAAGGATGCCGCCTCGAGGTCGACTACGCCCAACTCGATGGCTTCGCCGACCTGGATAGAGACACTCTCTCGAACCGCTTTCTCAGCCCAATCGGCGTTGCGTCCGCGTTGCTCTGCGACATTGCGGATGAACGCCACCGAATCGTTGGTGACCTTCTCCAGCATCGCGGCCTCAGAGTCCTTCTTCGCCTCAGACTCATCTCCCTTATCGGACCCGGGCATGGACATCATCACCGGATGCGCCGCACCGATATTGGTGGCAGGCGCCATCGCAGCGACATGTGCCGCCATCGTAATGAAGGTTCCTGCCGAGGCTGCTCGTGACCCCTTGGGGCTTACGTACACAATCAGGGGCACCTGAACCCGAAGCATCTCCTTGACCATCTCCCGAGTGCTCTGGAGTGACCCGCCGGGAGTATCCAGGACCAACACCACAGCCCGGACCTCCGGGTTTGCTGCTGCGGCGTGTAGCGCCTCGATGTAGTAGTCGCGTGTTCCACGGTTGATGATCTCATCATCCAGGGTCAGGACCTGAATGGTCCCAGGACCAGGGTCCTTTACTACGACCTTCTTGTCCGCGGCGCCGTCGGGCTCTCTCTCCGCGGTGCCAGCAGACTCTCTCTCCACGGCGCCAGCAGGCTCTCTCTCCGCGACGCCGTCGGGCTCGAGGGCGCTGGCAACCGTCACGCTCAGGAAGGTTGCGGTGCACAACATCGAGATGATCACCAGCAGGAAGAACAGGTTCTTGATCACACTCACCTCCCCCGCTTCGGTGGCGCGGGCAGCTCTCTTCCAGTCCGCTCAAGATAGGTGCTTCTCAGCAGTTTCATGTCGTCGAAGACCTTGCGTTTGTCACCCGGAGTGCGCAACAAGTCAGCAGGATGATACGTCGCAAGCAGTGCAGCGTCTCGAAAAGGGTGAACACGACCGCGAAGCTGGGCGATTCCTTCACGACTCTGCAAGAGAGTCTGGGCCGCGGCCAAGCCCAGAGCCACAACGACAACGGGACGCACCAAATCAAGTTGTTGCCACAAAAAGGGAGAGCACGTCTCCACCTCGTCTGTCTCGGGAGCACGATCGCCGGGCGGGCGGCACTTCACCAGATCACAAATGTAAACGTCGCTGCGCTGCAGACCCAGCACGTTCTCAATGATTCGATTGAGGAGGTCCCCAGACTCACCGAGAAAGGGGACGCCCTGGAGGTCCTCATCTTGCCCGGGGCCCGCCCCTACGAACACGACATCCGCCTGCTCGTTGCCACAGCCAATAACTACCTGAGTGCGCCCATGATGTAGCTTGCACTGCGTGCATCCCTGAAGCTGCTCTCGGAGCTGCGCCAGAGTTTGGGTGGGCTCTATTGTAGCAGCAGGCGCAGGCAATCCTGGTGGAGCCGAAGCCTGCTCTGAGACGGACTCGACATGCTCAACTTCGGGCAGTGGATGGTCCTGCTCTGTACGTAGGCACGCACGCTCTGCTCCATGCACCTCTGCCCAGGACCGCAGGTCGAGGCACAGGTCCAGGAGTTCATCGCCCGGCTCCATACGCTCGCTCACGGGATGTCCAGTACGGCGGTTGCTACATTGCCGGAGCCATCATCCACCGTGAAATGCCAGGTCTGTCCCGGCGCGAAACCAGACCCGCTGATATCGGCGCTCATTGATGTCGCTTGTGGCCCGTCAACCAACTCCGTGAGTTTGAGGCTCACGGGTGCCGCGGAACCACCATCAAGCGCAGCAAGCAACGTGATTCCCGCACCCGCGGGAACCAGCGGCGTGGCCGTGTTGGGTCCTGAATTGAGATGCAGCAGCCTGTATCCGCGAAGCGCTGCCGAGTAGCCTACTTCTAGAATTAAGGTTGCACCCTCGATGCTCCCGTTGATGTCCATCTCCGCGGGCACCACCTCGAAGGGCTCCGAGTGCTGCTCAAACGGCTGACCCTCGTAGGGGTAGCTGTCATCTGACGGGTCCCTGCTGGTCCCAGTAACGGCAAAACGATAGCGCCCAAGGGGCAGCGTGCCGAGGCTGTCGAGACCATCCCAGGTGTGCAGCGCCTGCCACTCAGCATGATAGTAGTGCCGACGAGTTGGATCGGGCTCGACGTCAGTCCCGCTGAGCGGGTCAGGCGTATACGTCACGACGATGTCAGGCAACGCATCACTGATGGGGCTTCCCGCGGGGGTCAGCAGCGGAGCCCAGGAACCATCACCCTGCTCATGCTCTACCACGACCGCTACCAGACCCATGGCCGGATCAGCCGCCTCGAAGGTGAACCTGGCGATGCCCGATACTCTCGCAACCTGAGCGGCGGGTTGCACCGTGTCGGCCGGCACCCCATCTCGAGTAAAAAGGTATCCCGGCAGAGCATCCAGAGCGACCCCCGCGGTGGGAGTAGTATCTGGAACCACCGACGGGTGCTTCCAGTCGGGATACCAGGTCGAGGTGGGGTAGTTGGGCCAGGCGGGGTCTTCAGCGACGGGGCTGTGGGCTAACTCCACTACATCGAGGTGCCGTTCCAGCAGGTGTTCACCGTGCAGCGGCCCCCACCAGGTGATAGCCGGCTCGTAGCCGGCTTGTAGCCAGTCATCCGTAGTCAGGAGGTAGCCCTCGTGGTCCATGGAATATCCAAGGACGACCGTTCGAGCGACGCCTTTCTCATTAGCTGCTCGATAACGCATCCCCTGAGCCCACAGCGTCGTCACCTCGCCCGGTGCAAAGGCCAGCACCACATCCTCGGAGCTTGTGCCCTCGCCCAGCACAGTCACTGGAATCGATCGCAATCCCAGCGCACCGAGCAGCGCTGTGCGCGACTCGGGCAGGGGTAGCGGATAGTCATCGCGGTCCTCTATAAACCTACGGAAGGCGATGCGGAACAGAGAGAAGCTCTTGTCTACATCCAGGCAACTCTTGTACATCGGCAGGTCGACGTTGAGGCCAAAGAGTGAAATGTCGATGTCCGGCTCACCGCACAGCAGGGCGCCGTGTTGAGCCCAGAACTCATCGAGCGGACTCCGGATACTCCCATCATCATTCCAGACCAGCATGTCCGGCTCATACGGGTCGTCCGCCCAGGCGGGATCCCACGGCATGTAGTGAAGATCTACCGAACCGTTTCTAGTGACCCGTATGTCCCTACCTTGAGACACATAGCGATGCACTGGTTCCAGCGAGAGAGCGCCAGGCTGAACCTCAATGGCGTCGTAGAGCTGCAACAAGCCCGTTGCAGCGTTCTCGGCGACTGACTCCAGGCGCGGAAGCCCACTGAAGTCTCCACTCGGTGACACGTCGCCACCTGCACCCTGAGCAAACATCCAACGAGGGCCACCATGCCGCTCGTTGAGGAGAATACTGATGTGATCCGGGGCGTCCGCACTGATCAGCGAGTTGCTTCCCCCCAGGACCGTGCCATGAATGCCAAAGCTGTACAGCGCCGCGATGGGGCTACCATCAATTCCGTCGACCCGAAGCATCGATGCCTGTTCATCCTTGTGACCGGGGCCCGTAGGTGCACCGTCGGGCCCGGGGAGGTCATCGTTCTCACCCCGTCGGTCGTGGAAGACACGATCAACACCGATGGGGTCGAAGGCAGGATCAATTCCCAGACCAATCGCTGCTTCTTGACGGGACTCCCAGGCCTGGTAGGCGAGGTCGGCTAATTGGTCGACCAGTCGGTCGAAGACCTCCTTGTTGAAGAAATCCCCCCCGAAAAAGAGGATGAACGCCTTGGTGAAGGGCCCATATGAGGAGTGACTGTGACTCGCCATCGTGAAGACGGAGTCACTGAGCTCCCTGCCGATGCGGTCGGTCAGTTGCGCACCGACCGCCTCAGTCAGGCCATCAAAGGAGTAGATCAGGCCAAAACGGATCAGGACAGCTGTCTCCACCCCGTTCTCGAGCCACAATACATCTGCTGGGATGCGCGTCTGCCATCCCGCTGAAGGAACAAAGTCCGTGCGGTAGTCAGAATTCCTGGCATCTGGCCCGGGCTCGGAACCAAGAGCACGATCACGATCGGTAAAGCCACCCAGGGGCACCCCTACCGGCAGGTCCAGCGTCCCGCCAGCAGCGCCGGCCCACAGCACACCATCTGCAAGCACAGGCCACTCTGGTTCATCCGAGTCATCATCGTCGGCGTCCGGACAGCCCAGAAGCATCAGACCAAGAGTCAGAAGCAGCGCAGGCAGCAGCTTGACGAGTCTGTCGAGAACCGATGCAGCGACAGCCTCCTTGCTCATGATGGGGAGCTCTTCGCAAGATCCGCCACGACTCACGATGGTCACGACGTTTGTGTCCACTTCGAAGCCGGCACCCGGTTCGCGAAGATCGTTAGCGACGATGAAGTCCAGGTTCTTGCTCTGTACTTTTTGCTGCGCGTTGGCGACAAGAGCCTCGGTCTCCATCGCGAACCCCACTACCACCGCCGGACGATTGTCTGCAGAGATACTCCCGAGAATATCGTTCGTACCTTCTAGCTCGATGTTCTCCACCGTTGCGGCTCCCTTCTTCAGTTTCTCACCAGCTGGTCGGGCTGGACGAAAATCTGCGACCGCCGCCGCCATGATCAGTCCATCCGCACCAGGGAGTGCGGCATGCACTGCCTTCAACATCTGCTCCGCGCTCTCTACCTGAACCAACTCCCCCCCTGTCGGCGGTTGGAGTGAGGTTGGCCCACTCACAAGGGTGACCCGGGCTCCACGTCGCAACGCCACCCGGGCAAGTGCATATCCCATGCGACCACTGCTGTGGTTCGAGATGTAGCGGACCGGATCGATTGCCTCACGAGTGGGCCCGGCCGAGATCACCAATCGACGACCCGCGAGATCCTTCTCAGTGAGCAAGCCCTGCACAGCTTCCACCGCAACTTCGGGCTCCGCCAGCCGTCCAATGCCTACCTCGCCACTGGCCAGACGCCCCCTCACGCTGGGCAATACATGGAGCCCTGCATCCCGCAGGCGTTGAAGTGCACTCTCGTGAAGCGGATGCGAGGCCATCTTCGTGTGCATGGCAGGACAGAGCAGAACCGGTCCATCGAAGCAGCATACGCAGAGCTTAAGCAGATCATCAGCCAGACCAGCTGCCACGCCACCTACGAAATTTGCTGTTGCCGGATAGATGACCATCGCATCAGCCCAACCACTCAGATCTACATGGACTTCACCGCTCTCGCTGTGCTCCATGGCCCAGACCTGTCGGTACACCGGGTGGCCTGAGATGGCGTGCAGAGTGGCCTCTCCTACGAAGTGAGTAGCCGAATCACTCATTACAACCCGTACCTCGAAGCCGGAGTCCTGAAGTCGACGGGTAAGGAGCACGGACTTGAATGCGGCGATACCACCGCAAACTCCCAGCAGGATTCGTGGCTGACGGAGGCTAGGATCAGATTGCATCAACATCTCCCTGACCCTCTCGAAGAATCAAATATGGAGTCCCAGTCATATCCACCACGGTAGTTGGTCGCTGGAGTCCGAGGCCGCCGTCAACCACCGCTGCCAACTTATGGCCCAACTGCTCGTCGATGTTATTCGGATCCACCAGGAACCGATCCTCTTCTTCCTGACGTAGCGACGTCGTCACCAGTGGGCGACCTAGCTCAAAAGCGAGGGCTCTGGGGATAGCCGCATCAGGGACTCGAATGCCAATGGTGCGTCGCTTCTTATGCATCCGTTTCGGAATCTCACGACCCGCCTCAACGATAAAGGTGTACGGGCCGGGAAGCAGCCTCTTCATGGTTCGGTACGTCAGCGTCGAAATGTAACCCGCGTACTTGCCGACGTCATCAACGTCCGCCAGCAGGATGCTAAGCGGGTGACTCCGAGGACTCTGTTTGAGAGCGTAGAGCTTGTCGATGGCGCGTGGGCTGTGCAGATCACAGGCCAGCGAGTAGCCGGAATCCGTAGGCACCGCCAGGACTCCCCCGCCTGCAAGGAGTTGCGCTGCGCGATGGACTTCACGCCCCTGACTAGCCCAGGTGTCGATCTCGATTCGCAAGGGCTGGCAAGAGCGCTCGCTAGTCTAGCGAGTGCGCGGCCCCTGGTGGAAGGATGAGAGGCTGGAGATGGCTTTGATTCGAGCCTCAGCAACCAGGTTGCTCGCTTCGACGGTGGTGATTGTGCGATCCCGAGCCAGAGCGAAGATCTCACGCAGCGTAACGTAAATATTCTCTGCATCACGAAGGGCCTTCTCGCGCGGCGCGGCGCTAATCTCAGCGTAGACGTTGATCAGGCCGCCGGCGTTGATTACGTAGTCGGGTGCGTACAGGATCTCGCGGTCGCGGAGCATGGCGCCATGGCGCTGCATGTTCTCAAGCTGGTTGTTGGAGCCGCCAGCGATGATAGGCACCTGGAGTTGGGGGATCGTGGCGTCGTTCAGGATTGCGCCGAGGGCGCACGGCGCGAAGACATCTGCCTTAACGGCGTAGATGTCGTTGATACCAACCACCTCGCTACCATGCTCCGCAGAGAGCCGCTTGAGACGGTCCTCGTCGACATCCGTGATCACCGTGCTGGCGCCCGCATCGTGCAGGTACTTCACGAGATGCAATCCGACGTTGCCCACCCCCTGGACAGCCACCTTGCGACCGGTGAGATCAGAAGACCCAAACACCTCGTCACAGGCAGCCCGGATGCCGTGAAAGACACCCCACGCGGTCACTGGCGACGGGTCGCCGCTGCCGCCAGCAAACATCGAGACACCGCAGACGTGGTCCGTCTCTATGCTGATGAAGTCCATGTCAGACACGGAGGTTCCAGAGTCTTCAGCGGTGATGTAGCGCCCGCCCAGGCTATTGACGAATTGGCCGAAGCTTCGAAGCAGGGCCTCACTCTTCTCTTCGCGGGGATTGCCGATGATTACGGCCTTTCCACCACCAAGGTTCAGACCAGCACAAGCCGCCTTGTAGGTCATTCCCCGAGACAGGCGAAGTACATCACGAAGAGCATCCGCTTCCGACGGATAGGGATAGAAGCGGCAGCCACCGAGAGCAGGTCCGAGAGTTGTGTCGTGGATTGCGATGATGGCCTTCAAGCCTGAACTGTCATCGCGACAGAACACCACCTGCTCGTGGTTGTAGTTTTCAGCGTGGGAGAAAACCGGCATTTGCTATTTCCCTTCGCAACTCGAAAAGAGAGAACTCTTCGTTAGCGCAGCCGACCCTACTGGGCACCTCCTCTTCGGTCAAGGCAGGCGCCGGCCAAGGGAGATCAGCGGGCTCTTGAGGTCCTGCTCCATGGACCGTACCATCTCTCTTAATGAACCTACGCCGCAGTTCCGCCACAATTTCTAAGATCATTCTCTTCCTGACGCTGCTGTCACTGCTGCCGGGGCTCTCCCTCGGCGGTGAGGCTCGTGACCCCTTGCTCGGTCCCAGCGCTGATCAACTCGACCAGGCTCCTGGCTTCCCGGACGTCAGGGCTCTCCGCACCCTCCCCCTGTCTGATGCGGTCGCACGTTTCGGACAGGGAGACCTCACAGGCGCACTGCACCGTCTGGATCGTGTACTGGCTGACAGGGGTCTTGATTCGACAAAGCGAACCCGTGCTCAGTTCCTGCGCGGTTGGATCAACGACCGCCTCGGTCACTATCAGAAGGCGAGCGCTGCCTTCTTTCAGGTCAGAAAGCTCAAGGAGCACCCACTGCGCGAGATGGCAGCATTCTTCGAGGCTCGGGCTGATCTTCGGCGTGGTCGCTTGCGTACAGCCATCTCCGAATGCGACCGGTATATGGTCGACTTTCCAGAGGGAAGTTACGGGGATGAGTGCCAACTCGTGCTCGCCGATGCGCACCTGCGCCTGGGCTCATGGAAGCTCGCCATCTCGCGATATGAGGACTTCCTGACGGAACATCCTGAGGATCAGAGGGGCGAGGAGATCCGACTCAAGATGGCAGAGTCCCTCGAGCAATCGGGGAGCATCACAAGGGCCTCTGAGTCGTACCGAGAGCTCTTTCTGAACCATCGGCTGCCGACCACTGGCCTCGCCGCTGAGGCAGCGCTGCGTAGGCTCGAGGCAGGCGGTCTCGAGTTGCCCACCCTCTCTGATGACCAGTTGTTCGTGCGTGCGTGCACCCTCCGTGACTCGGGAGAGGTCGAGAGCTCCTATGAACTGTTCTGCAATCTCGAGGACCGTCATCCAGATCAGGGAGTAAAGAGCTCCAAGTTGGGCCGAAAGCTCGCCGATGAGCGGCACAATTTTCTCTGGCGTAACCGTCGCTACGAGGAAGTCGGCGAATGGAATGCAACAGCGTACGAGAAGGGGCCAAGCGATTCAGCGGCCGCCGAACACTTGTACTGGGCAGTTCAGGGCCTTTCTCGGTCGGGACGTTTCAATGAGGCAGTGCGCTATCAGGAGATTGGACGCAAGCGCTTCCCAAAGCACAGGCGCTTTCGGTCTTCCCACGAGCGCACCGCGCTGCTGCAGGTAGGTGCTGGAAACTACAAGCAGGCGAGAGGAGCCTACAAGCGCTGGCGTGCGGCCTCGTCTCGAGCTCG
>CAZEIY010000136.1:0-7112 GCA_964512375.1 uncultured Rickettsiales bacterium
AAGACCGTCTACTTTCTGCAGCGTAATGCCAACACCCCTGTTGTCCTTCTTGACCGGATCAAGAGTTTCTTGAGGCTCTATGGCCTCACCATCGACGACATTGCCCCGCAGGATGAGCCAGTACCGAGTGAACCCAGCGCAGATGAAGCACCGGCCGAAGCTTCTGAATCGGTCGGAGGCAATGAGGACGGCGAAGGCGACAGCGCGTCAACTGCTGCCGAGGAGGTGGGCGACCAGGCTCCGCCTGCCGTGGTTGGTCCGGAAGTTGTCGAGCTCCCCGAAGACTTTGCTGAGGGAGAAGTCTACATCCCCCCGATCCCAGTCGATGCACCGCCCGTCGTCGATGGTCTGCTCAACCCCCTCGGTGGACTCCTTGCGGACTGGGGCATCGAGATGCACCCAGGCTTCCTCGCTCCACCACCAATGGGGAGCCAGTCAGCGGCCTATGCGCTCGGAAGCGGTGAGGTCATGGTGGGCAACGATGAGAGCGGAGCGCGTCGGGAGTTCAAGTTGCCAGCCATCGCGAAGTTACTCGCCGACGACCTGGAGGGCGAGGGTACCGAAGCACTCATTGACCTTAGCGGACGCACTTCCCTCCAAGACTCGGACTTCAGCTTCGATCTGACCGAAGACAACACGAGCTTCGATTCTGACTTCACTGACGACGAGAAGGAGGACATGGATGACGACAAGAAGCTGAGCTTGCGCCAGCAGCTTGAGAACATGACCATTGGCGAGAAGATCAAGCTCTCCTACAAAGCAAACAAAGGCGTGCGGGAGGTGTTGGTTCGCGACACCAACAAGCTCGTCGCCGTCGCCGTCATCAACTCCGGACGGATCACTGATGCTGAGGTGCTGTCGATCGCCATCAACAGGTCCATCCACGAAGACGTCATTCGGGCCCTCTCGAGCAATCGTGAGTTCACCCGCAAGTACCCGGTCAAGGTAGCCCTGGCGGGCAACCCCAAGACTCCGATCCCAACAGCAATCAATCTACTCAATTCCCTGCACGTCAAAGACCTGCAGAAGCTCGCGAAGAATCGCAACGTGAGCTCGGCTGTCTTCAGCCAGGCGGCCAAGCTCTTCAAGCGCCGCAAGAGTGGTCAAGGCTGACCTGAAGTTCGCCTTCCCAGGCTCTTCAGCGCCTAGAATGGAAGGGAAGAGTTTGGCATTCCGAGGGAATCTGCTACCGCCTGGTAGGTCACTGCACCACGATACACGTTGACCCCGGGACGCAGCCCTGGAGTCGACTTGACCGCCTCCTCAACGCCCATGTCAGCCAGGCGCAAACCGAAGGGAAGCGTGGCATTTGTCAGAGCGAACGTCGAGGTTCGAGCGACAGCTCCGGGCATATTGGCAACGCCGTAGTGAACGATTCCATCCACCAGGTAGGTGGGGTCCGCGTGGGTGGTCGGATGGGTCGTCTCGACGCAGCCCCCCTGATCGACGGCGACGTCCACCAAAACGGATGCTTTCTTCATGATGGACAGCATGTCGCGGGTGACGAGGTGCGGAGCCCTTGCCCCGGGGATGAGAACAGCTCCAACGACCAGGTCGGCTCGTCCCAGCGCCTTCTCAATGTTCAGGCGATTGCTCATCAACGTCTTAACGCGAGAACCCCAGATGTCGTCGCAGTAGCGCAATTTATCGAGGTCGATGTCTAGAATCCAGACCTCGGCTCCAAGCCCAACCGCCATCTGGGCGGCGTTTCGGCCCACGATGCCAGCACCAATGATGACAACCACACCAGGCTCGACGCCGGGAACACCCCCAAGGAGAACCCCTCTACCACCGTGCGGGACCTCCAGGCAGGCGGCCCCCGCCTGAACGGACATTCGACCGGCCACCTCAGACATTGGAATCAGCAGGGGAAGGCTGCCGCCACGCCCTTCGATCGTTTCATATGCGATACCGACGACGTCCCTCTCTAAGAGGTTCTTGGTGAGATCCGGGGCCGGAGCGAGGTGAAGGTAGGTATAGAGAAGCTGACCTGGCTTCATTCGCGAGAATTCATCGCCACGCTCGTTCGACACCGGCTCTTTGACCTTGACGATCATCTCGGCATCACCCCATACCGCGTCCGCAGTGGCGAGAACCTGAGCGCCCTGACGGGTGTATTCGTCGTCACTGAGGCCGGCGCCAAGTCCGGCCCCCGCCTCGATGACGACCTTGTGCCCGTGCTCAACAAATGCCTTCACGCCGGATGGCACGAGCCCGATTCGTGATTCTTGTGCCTTGATCTCTTTGGGTACGCCGATGATCATGCCTGGCTCCAGGTAGGTAGAGCGTTCTCTTGTGACTTCGCTCTGCCGTCGAAATGTTGTGTCGATCTGGGTTCCTAACCCCGTCCAGTGGGGCTGGCTTTTCTAATACGGGGACCTGATGCGTGGGTCAAGCACATGAGAACAAGCTTCTCTAATCCAAGGGCAGGTGCTTTCGTCACGGGCGTCGCTGCCTTGGCTGCAGTGGGCCTTCTCATGGCGCTTATTCGCCCCGTACAAGCCGCGCCGGCGACTGGCGCGGGGCATGGCAAAGTGTCTGCATCTGCAGACTTCGAGGCATCTCTTCGCGATGTGGTGAGCCGCAAACTTGGCAGAATCCTTGTCTCCGATGTGCGGCTGAACCAGGTTGCCGACTGGCTGGCAAGACAGGCTGGATCAGGTCGGCCCTCCGACCGGGGAGCAGTTCGCGATCGACTCTGGCGTGAGGGAGTGATCGACTTCGAGTTCAGCCCGATTTCGTTGGTCGTGCCGGAGGATGGGTCTGCGGAGAGTGCCAGTAGCGCATTGCTCGAGGTTCTCAATGACCCCTCTGTGCCGTGGTCGCGTTATAACACCCTGGCAGTTGCGACCGCGTCTATGCCGGGCACAGTGGGGGTCGGTCTGATCCTCTTGCGCCGAGTTGCGCGCATCCAGGGTGGAGGTGTGGGTGGCAACAAGAACCATTCGATGACGATTACCTTGTCGGGGGACTATCGCGACCCGCGGCTCTTCATCACAGCACCCCATGGCAGTGTGGCGAGCAGGGATGGTCGGCTCTTTAGCGAGAACAACTGGAGGGTGGATGCCAGGCCCCTGGGTGGGGCTGGCATCAGCCTCTGGGAGATCGTCGCTTCGGGGCCACGGGGCCCCGAAGTGCTCGCCTTATGGCAACGGGAGGTTGCGGGAGACAGCTTGTCACCGCTCAGGAACCCTCGACCGCCCCCACGAGCTGGAGGTAGCTCCCCGATCGCCCACAATCCTTACTTGAGGCGTAGTGGTGGTGGGGCCTCTAGTGAGGAGACGGACCGTCCAGCCTCCGCGCCGGCCCAGTTGCCCGCTTCGGATGCTGCCGCCTGGGTAGTTGGCGCGAGATTGGGACCCAATCGTGCGCCTAAGCCCGCGGATGTGGCTCTAGCTGAAGAGCACCTGTGGTCCCTGATCCAGGAGACGAGACGAAGTCGAGGTCTGGTCGCCCTCCGTAGGGTGCCAGCACTCACCCGAGCTGCCCGCCGACACGCTTCTGACCTGGGAAGGGGTGAGCGCTTCGGGCACGAAACTTCTTCGGGGAACGCTCTATCGAGAATCGAAGCACAAGGGCTGACAGCCTTGCGCGCCACCGAGAACGTTGCTGTTGCCGCCAATGTAGTCGAGGCCCACGCAGCGTTGATGGCCAGTCCGGCTCATCGAGCCAACATCCTTGACTCGGAGGTGAGCGCTGGAGCGGTTGGGGTTGTCTTGAAGAGAGATTCCCGAGGACGCTGGTCAGCGGTCGCCTCGGAACTGTTTGCCCAGCTGCTTGCTGAGGGCCCAGGTGACCAATGGGTCTCCGCAGTGCTGAACCGTATTAATGACCGACGGGGGGCGCTCGAGCTTCCACTGTTGAGGCCTCGGGACAAGCTAGCCGAGCTTGCCGGAAGGACCAGCGCGAGGGTGCTGGAGTCAAGAAGCCCTGACCTGAGCCCGACAGAGCGTAAGGAGATTGCGGAAGCGGCCAGGTTTCATTATCTCAACGTTCGCCGTGTCGGTGTGGACCTCCTAGTCACTGCCGACCCCACCGGTGTAGATCGAATTGCCCACGCTCTCGACCCGAGCTTCCGGGAACTGGGCATCGGCATCGCCCGTTTAGAAGAGCCCATGGGAGACCACAGCGCTGGGGCCCTTGTCATAACCCTGGTCTTTATCGAGCGGTGACACGCAGGCGCTCGATGGGGCCCCCGTGCTAATCTTTGGTTCCGTATTTCTGCCCCACGATAGAGGCTGACATCCGCACATCAAGCGACGAAGACAATCCCGATGTCGAGTCCGATCTCAGCCGTATGGAGGTCGCTGATTCGCGCCTTCTATCCGAGCTGAGTGGCGAGAGCCGGCGCAATTTCAAGAGCATCGAGAAGGCCCTGGGACTGCGTATTGATATGCGCGGCAATCTCCTGCTGTTCAGCGGACCCAAGGAGGCTCAAACAGCAGCGTACAGACTCATCGAGCAGTTTCTCGACCTGTTGCTGGCAGGTCACACGCTCACACGCTGGGAAATTGCACATGCTGCGAAGATGGTGAGCCGCGGTGATGCACGCGACCTCCGGGAGTTTATGCTCGATACGATTCTCGTCACTGCGAGGCGCAGGTCGATCGTTCCTCGATCCCCGAATCAGAAGGCGTACGTCGATGCAATCCGTAGCCACGACATTGTCTTCGGCGTCGGTCCCGCGGGCACGGGGAAGACATATCTTGCGGTCGCCATGGCAGTAGCAGCTCTTCAGGCTGGTTCCGTGCGGCGGATCATTCTCACTCGCCCAGCCGTAGAAGCCGGCGAGAAGCTCGGGTTCCTGCCTGGAGACCTTGCAGAGAAGGTGAACCCTTACCTTCGCCCTCTCTACGATGCGCTACATGACATGATTGAGCCGGGAAAATGCCAGCGGTTCCTGGAGCAGGGAACCATCGAGGTGGCACCGCTGGCCTTCATGCGGGGGCGCACCCTCGGCAAGGCCTTCATCATTCTGGATGAAGCGCAGAACACCACGCCGCAGCAGATGAAGATGTTCCTTACTCGTCTTGGTGTGGAGAGCAGAGTGGTCGTCACCGGAGACGTCACCCAGGTGGACCTCCCCAAGGGCCAAGGGTCAGGATTGATGGCGGTGAGACGGATACTCTCAGGTCTTGAGGACATTCCGTTTGTCGAATTCAGCCACCACGATGTGGTGCGCCACCCGCTGGTACGTCGCATCATCGCAGCGTACGAGTCCGCAGAGAGTGACAAGTAGCTCATGCCCAGTAGCAAGCGTTTCGCCAAAGGTGGCGCTGGTCTGTCGAAGGGCCTGAAAGAACGATTGCTCCCCCCTCCTACAGGGGCTGTCCGCTTCCTCATCGGCCTTGTGACGGCCGCAGCACTGGCTTCCTTTATGGTGGACTGGACGCCCCTTGATGGAGTGGCCGGACTACAGATTGGGGACATCTCTCCTTCTGACATCCGTGCCAGTTCGAGCATCGAGGTGATCGACCACGGGCTGACTGAAGAGCGACGCCTTGATGCGGTGGCTCGAACCGCTCCGGTGTTTGACTACGACGTTATTCTGGCGCGCCATCAACTCGCACGGGTGGACAGAGCCTTTGTTGGTATTCGCGACTTCCTTGGTGGGCCTGGGAAGAGCAAGGGGGGTGAACTAAGTGGTGCGGTGGGCACCAGACAACCGACTGATGAGGACGAGACGGCTTCGGTTTCAGAAGGCTCTGTGGTGGCCCCAGCGCTGCTACAAATGGAACTTGCGCGCTTCGAAGAGAACCTGGCTGTCCCGCTGCGTGACACGGACCTAGCCACCCTTGAGACCCTGGAGTTTGCGGCAAGCGTTCAGAGAGACATCAAGGAGTTGATCCGGGCCGCGATGATGGACTACGTGGCGCTGGATCGGCAGAACATTCCGACCAATGGTCCCATTGCTGTGGTGCGAGTCGAGGGAGTCGAGCGTGCGGAGATCCGATTGACGGACCTCACACAAGTACGAGTCCTGGCAGATGCACGTCGGTTCATTGCTCGTACTGCGCTGGCGGACTTTACTGACCGACCGGCACATGTGTTGGAGACCACTACCTATATCGCGCAACAGTTGTGCGCTGCCAACCTACGCTTCGACGCGTCGGAGACTGCCGTGCGAAGGCAGCGGGCGTCCGCGAGCACGCAGCCCGTAACACGCAACTATCAGGCCGGGCAGGTGATCTGTCGCGAGGGGGATGCCCTGGATGCCTGGACCATGCTCGTCCTCGACCACATTGGCGAGGAAGCGCGAGCCTATAGACCGCTTCGACACTTCGGCGCGCTGACGGTCCTTCTCCTGCTGTTTCTCTGCTTCCTTGGTCTCTTTGCTCAACGCTTCATCAGTAAATTCAGAAGGCGCACAGCAGAGTTGTTCTCAATGGCTGTGTTGTTGGTGATCGTCGCCAGCGCGGCGGCCCTGCTGCAGTCCGTAGCAGTCGGTTTATCGACCTTGCCGACAAACGTACCTCTCATTGCGTACGGCTATCTGGTGCCTGTGGCGGTCGGCGGAATCATGGTGCGGATGCTGATGAACTCAGAGACCACGGTTGTCTGGTCCGTGGTCGCCTCGTTCGTCTGCGCCATCATTATGGATGGGGGGCTATGGCTGGGGGTGTTCTACATGGTCTCCTCTGTGGCAGCGGCTGGTGGCGTCGGGCATCGCTCAGAACGTGGCGGGCTGATCCGAGCAGGTGGTGTCGCGGCGTTGGTCAACGCCGCGATGGTAGTGACCCTGAGCGGTGTGCATCACCTGGGACTACACGGGGAGGTCTGGGCGGGCGATGGAGACGTACGAGGATTGGCGTTACACATCTTTTTTGCCTGTGCTGGTGGCTTAGCCGCCGGCATCCTTGCCGTGGGCCTCGTGCCGCTCTTCGAGAGCATTGGCTTTCTCACCGAGAGCCGCTTGCTGGAGTTGAGCAATCTCAATCACACGCTACTGCGAGAAATGATCGTCAAGGCGCCTGGGTCCTATCACCACTCCATGGTGGTGGGTTCTCTGGCTGAGGCTGCAGCGGATGCTATTCGGGCTAACTCCCTGTTGGTACGTGTGGGCGCCTGTTTTCATGACCTCGGCAAGATGCTCAAGCCTCAGTACTTCATCG
>CAZEIY010000136.1:7122-9592 GCA_964512375.1 uncultured Rickettsiales bacterium
CGAGAATCAACGTGGCGCTGAGAATCCTCACGATCGGCTCACGCCTTCTATGTCGGCGCTGGTGATCATTAATCACGTCAAGGAGGGCATAGAGTTGGCGAGAAGTTACGGTCTGCCACGTCCTGTGGTCGACATGATCCCCCAACATCACGGGACCTCTCGCGTCTCGTACTTCTATAACAAGGCTGTCAAACAGCTCGACCCGGAGAAGGGTGAAGTCGACGAGAATGATTACCGCTATCCCGGTCCAAAGCCGCAGACTCGCGAAGCTGGCCTGATGATGCTTGCTGATGGGGTCGAGGCGTCCACCCGCTCGCTGCAGAACATCACTCCGGGTGCCGTTCGTGCGCAGGTAGCCAAGATCGTGAATCACTGTGTCGCGGATGGTCAACTCGACGAGTGTCCCCTGACGCTAAAGGACCTCCACACCGCCTCTGAGACCTTTGTTCAATCGGTACTCAGCTATCACCATCACCGAGTCGAGTATCCGGATCCGCTCCCTTCTCAGGACGGCCGAGGACGAAGATCGGCTGGTTCGATAACCCTCGAGATCCCCCCGCACACCCCACCCCCGGATCTTGCGAATCAGCCAACCCGAGACCTTCAGAAGGGGAAGCACGATTCGCCAGACGCCAACCCCGAGACGGCAGAGTCAGGCGATGGGGAAGGGGAGGCGACCTCTAGATCCAGTGTCACAAACCCAGCGACAGAGAAGTGACGAAGCCACAGATCGACATCGCTTGGCAGGGTCACGGAGATGAGCCGCACTCCCTGCTGAGTTCTACCCACTCGAGCGCAATCTCTCTGCTCGAGGTACTAGCGAGCCGGAGCGAGTTCGCCGAGTTGGGGGACGAACCCCTGCAACTGTCCATCTTGCTCGTCGATGATGACGCAATCCGTCCGATGAATGAGCAATGGCGGGGGGTCGATAGCGCGACGGACGTCTTGTCCTTTCCCATGCAGGAGGGGCCTCTGCTGGGGGATGTAGTGATCTCGATCGAGACGGCAAAGCGTAGGCTCCGCCCCGGTGATTGGGGCATTGAGGACGAACTCCTCTTTCTTCTGATTCATGGAGTTCTTCACCTCGTGGGCCATGACCACATGCAAGATGGTGAGCGCGTTCTCATGGAACAGGCTGAGCAGCAGGTGTGGACTGCTCTGGGCCGAGTCGGTACCTTGAGGTCGCCCGAGTAGACGGGCGTGATGAGGAATTTCCCATGCTGGATGATGTACGAATAGCGCTGGACGAGTTGGCTGAACGGATCACTCGTCTGCGGAGGCATCTTTGACCTCGACGGCAAGGAATCCGCACTGCATTCACTGACCGATCGGGCAAACGACCCTGAACTCTGGAGTGACCCCGAGGTCGCCCGCAAGGTGATGCGCGACAAGGTTCGTCTCGAGAAGGTAATTGATACCTGGCAGGACCTGCGATCACGACTCGATGACGCAGAAGTTGCGCTGGAATTGGCTGGCGATGGCGACGAGCCAGACCTTGCAAGGGAAGCGAGCGAGGCAGCCGTGGACATCGGGGTTGAGCTCGCGGCCCTGGAGCTTCGTACTCTGCTGGGAGGTCCGGATGATGAGAGTTCCGCCATTGTTGAGCTCAATGCCGGCGCCGGTGGTACCGACGCGCAGGACTGGACCGAGATGCTTCTACGCATGTACATGCGATGGGCGGAGAAGCAGGAGTTCAAAGTCAGCTTGCTGGACCGAGTGGATGGAGAAGAGGCAGGCATCAAGTCGGCAACACTGAGCATCGAGGGCGAGTATGCGTTTGGATACCTGCGTAGTGAGGGAGGGGTGCATCGGCTGGTTCGAATCAGCCCCTTCGACGCAAACGCGAGGCGGCAGACGGCATTTGCTGCGGTAGCGATCTACCCCGATGTCGACAGTGAGATCGAAGTTGATGTCCAGGAGAAGGACCTGCGAATCGACACCTATCGAGCGTCCGGTGCCGGGGGCCAGCACGTCAACACCACCGATTCTGCCGTCCGGATCACCCACCTACCGACCGGCCTGGTCGTGCAATGCCAGAACGAACGGAGCCAACACAAGAACAAGAGCTCGGCGATGAAGGTCTTGAAGGCTCGACTCTACGAGTTCTACTCTGAGCAGGCTCAGGCGGAGGCTCAGGAGAAGGCTGCGCCGAAACACAAGATCGAGTGGGGTAGCCAGATTCGATCCTATGTTCTCGCTCCGTACCGTCTTGTGAAGGACCTTCGCACTCAGCACGAGACCGGCAACGTGGATGGAGTGCTCGATGGAGCCTTGCTGCCATTCATGGAAGCCTGGCTCTCTCAGCAGGCTGACCAGACGGACGCTGAGGCGTAGGCCGCCCCCGCGGCCCTAAGGGAGGGTCGAGGCGGGCGCCTCCAGACCTTCCAGAAGGCTATTCAGCGACTTCTGCAGCTTCCGATCACCCACGAGGACCTCGGCGACCTCATCCGCGACATTGCCGTCACTGCAG
>CAZEIY010000137.1:0-9520 GCA_964512375.1 uncultured Rickettsiales bacterium
ACGACGACACCGCTGGCGACGACGACACCGCTGGCGATGATGACAGCGCGGGCGATGATGACAGCGCAGGCGATGATGACACCGCAGGCGACGATGACACCGCAGGCGACGATGATGACGCGACCGCCAGCGGTTGCGGCACGATTGGGAACAACTGCACTGTCCCAACGCAGTGCGGTGCCGCACAGGAGTGTTACACCTTCAGCGTTACTCAGGGAATTTGCGGAGTTCTAAGGGTTGGTTGTGGAGGCTTCGCGGGGGCGATCTGTGACGATCCCGCCGCGCCGATATGCCTGTATCTGCCAGGCGCAGACTATGGAATGTGCGTCAGCAACTCGGAATTCACCTGCATCTGCGATGGTCCTTCGGGGAGCTACTTTCCCGGGCTTTGTTTCCCCATCGGCTGACTTCTCATCGCCATGCGCCGAGCATGCGGTTGGCGGTGATCACCAGGCCGCCGCCAACTCCGCTCAGCGCGCCCGCCGTCAGACGCCGAGCGAGGCTCCACTCTGCAGGCAGGTGCGTCAGAGCCATGGCCAGCCCAATGCAGAGACACAACACGTTGAATGCAGTGATCCCGGGATTCGCTCGCACTGCGCGTAGCCAGGCGTTACCCGGCGCTTGCTCAGCCTGGCTCGTCGACTCTGGTGCATCGAGACTGTTCGGTTGCTGATCTGTGCTCATCGCCCCCCCCCTTTGCCAGCTGCCGGCACCCTACCTTCTGGCGGAGGTCCCTTGTGCCAGTGGCCATGTTCTGGCTGCCAGTGTCTGTTGCCCTGCTTGTCGTAGTGCCAGGGGGCGGGTGTTCGGCTGCCTGTGTCTGTGTATTGCAGAGGAGTAAGGCGTCCTTCACGAAGCGGGTCGACCTCTGTCAGCTGTTCTTTGAACTCCCGGGGGTCGTTGGTGGGCAGCTTGCATACGCCTTCGCGGCATACGTAGGCGGTGACCTTTTCGTCGCGCGCGCTGCGCAGCTGCAGGAGCGGGATTTGCTCTTGCTTTGCTTGCAGGTCGCGGCCCTCAGCGGCTCGCAGGAGCGAGCGGTTGGGCAGGAACAGTGCGCTCATCGATGCGAGCATCGGGCCCAGGTCGGACTTCGCGTTGGGTCCGATCAGGACGACTTCTAGGGGGCGATCGAGCAGGAAATCCAGGGCGCACAGCATCAAGGTCATGGAGGTCGAGCCCGAGCGCAGCTGGGCTCCAAAGGCGCGCAGGCCTTGCTCGGCCTGCTTACCGTAGCCGGGCTCTCCCGTGATCTCAGCGAGGCGCATCAGGTTCAACAGGGCCACGGAGTTCCCAGATGGAACGGCGCCATCGCTGGCCGGCTTGTCGCGTGCCAACAGCACCTCGTGGTCGTTGCTGGTGCGGTAGAAGGCACCACCTTGTGGATCAGCGAAGCGTTCTTGCAGTTCGGCGTGTAGAGAGATGGCTTCCTCGAGCCAGCGCAGTTCGCCGGTAGCCTCGTGTAGATCGAGCAGGCCTTGTGCGAGGAAGGCGTGGTCCTCGAGGTACGCGTTGTGGCGTAGCTGTCCACCCCGCCAACTACGGTGCAGGCGCTCTTCCTTGCGCATGTGTTCGAGCACGAAGCGGGTAGCGCGACGGGCCGACTCTGTGTAGCCCTCTTCTCCCAGCGCCAGTCCGGCGCGGGCGAAGGCGGAGATCATCAGCCCGTTCCATGCGGCCAGGATCTTATCGTCCAGTCCCGGCGGTGGTCGCTTGTCTCGTGCCGCGAGCAGCACAGGGCGCGCTGCCTCGATCGAGGAGTGCAGTTTCTCTTCGCTGATGCCGAGTTCAGCGGCAACCTTGTCGCCCTCTCGCTGGGTCATGAAGATGTTCCGCCCCTCGAAGTTGCCGGCTCTGGTCACGCCAAACCACGCGGAGATGATTCGTGCCTGCTCTTTGCCGAGCAGGGTCTCGAGTTCCCCTGGAGTCCAGGTGAAGAACCAGCCCTCTTCCTCGTGAGGATGCCCACCTGCACTGCCGTGGCCTGGAACGGGTGAGTCGGCGTCCGTAGCTGAGTAGAAGCCACCTCGAGGATCAGTCAACTCGCGTTGAACGTAGTCGAGGATTCCGCGCGCAACACCTTCGAAGTCCCTGCTGCCGGTGGCCTGCCAGGCTTCGAGGTAGACCACGGCGAGCTGAGCGTTGTCGTACAGCATCTTCTCGAAGTGCGGAACGAACCAGCGTCGGTCGACGGAGTAGCGATGGAAGCCGCCGGCCAGTTGGTCGTGGATGCCACCTGCAGCCATCTTACGAAGGGTCGTGTCGACGATGGTAAGAGCTACTGGGTCGCCTGTGCGCCGGTGGTAGCGAAGCAGCAACTGCAGGTGCGAGGGCCGTGGGAACTTCGTGTTCGTTCCGAAGCCGCCCCACTGTCGGTCAAAGCCACGAGCCAGCGCCTGAGCTGCTTGCTCGATCGCCTTGCTATCAGCGGTGTCCTGTGGACCGCGGCGGGCGTTTCGATCCTGGAGCCTGCGAGACAGACTCTGGGCCTGCTGGATGACCTCTTCCGGTGCCTCTTCGTAGCGCTTCTGCAGCTCGCGAAGCACCGTCATAAAGCCCTTGCGCCCCCCGCGTAGACCGTCGCGCGGGGGGAAGTAGGTGCCCCCGAAGAATGGTTCTCGGTCTGGAGTCAGGGCGACCGTCATGGGCCAGCCACCGCGCCCGGTGAGGAGTCGTACCGCGCGCATGTAGATGGCGTCGACGTCTGGGCGCTCTTCACGGTCCACCTTGATGGCGATGAAGTGCTTGTTGATGAACGCGGCAATCTCGGGGTCCTCAAAGGACTCTCGCTCCATGACGTGGCACCAGTGGCAGGTGGAGTAGCCCACACTCAGCAGCACTGGCTTTCCTTCGGAGCGGGCTCGGTCGAACGCCTGTTCTCCCCAGGGGAACCAGTTCACGGGGTTGTGTGCGTGCTGGACGAGGTAGGGACTGGATTCGAGGATCAGGCGGTTGGTGAACAGCGGCTTGCCGTGCTCATCGAGGTGGCGGGTGCGCGGCTCGTACTCCGGCCCCTTTGAAGTGACGGCTTGATCAAGGACTGAGGCCAGCTGAAGGTCGGGGCTCTCGAGCCCGGGCAGACCGGGGTTGCCACCTGCTGTGATGCTCAGGATGCGCTGAGCATCGGCGCGCTCGCTGAGTTCCTGGTCGTCATGGAGGCCATCTGTGCACGCGCCGGCATAGGTGACAATAAGCAGCAGCGCGGACAGGCTGGGTAGGCCAGATCGGTTCATAGGCAGGCACTCTACGTGAGGGGCCCAGCATTTCCGAGGATGAGGTGTAGACTGCCTCCCTCTGTTCCTCATAGCAGGTCTAAAGCGTTGCAGAACCCCAAGCCATCTTCTTTCCAGCGTTGGTTCTTCGCGGTGCTCAGTGTGCTCGCACTCGCATCGTTGTTTCTTGCGGTGTTGGTCATGGGTAGTCGCGTCCACTTCGGTGAGCAGGGTCGCTCGGGTGTGGGCTCGAGTGTTGAGCTCTCGGAACTCCCGGTTCTCAATCAACTTCCGGCCTTTGAGTTCACTGATCAGGATGGAGCGCATTTTGGTAGCGCTCAACTCAAGGGTGGGCTGTGGGTCGCCAACTTTATCTTCACCAGCTGCCCGACGGTCTGCCCAGCGTTCACTGCCCAGATGAAGGGACTCCAGGGGCGTCTTCTTGAAGGAGAGAAGCGGCCGTTGCTCGTCTCGTTCAGCGTGGACCCTGAGACAGACACTTCTGCAGTGCTCAAGGAGTACGCAGCTCGGCACGGTGCAGACTCGGCTGGCTGGCGTTTTCTGACAGGACCAACCGAGACGATCCGGTCGATTGTTGTGGAGGGCTTCAAGACGTCAATGGAGCCCGACCCGAGCCAAGCCGGCAACATCCTGCATGGCTCACACTTCGTCCTGGTCGATGAGCAGATGCGTGTGCGTGGCTACTACGGTGCCCAAGATGCGGACGCGCATGACCGCCTGCTTGAAGACATTGGCGGGCTCAGGGGACTGCCTGAAGCCGAGTGAGCGGCTAGCGCGCTCCTGACAGGAAGGTCCGAGTGATTCCAGCAGCGGCTTCCAGGCCACGGCGGAGATGCGCAGGTTCCTTTAGCCGGCTGAGCGCGAATTTTGCGAATTTGGGCCGGAAGTAGAAGTGCATGTAGGTCTGGGTGACCAGCTGGGCGAGAGCTTCGTCATCGAGCTCGGTGTCGAGGCGGACCACGGGATGAACGGGGGTTCCATGAAGAGTGTGCTCACGCCAGTAGTCCACACCGGTACGGCTGACGATCTCCTCATAGATGGGCGTCTTCGGCAGCGGAAAGAGACTCGCAATCTGCACGAGGTCGATCGGCAGGGAGGTAAGCATGCGACGGGTCATGCTGACGCTGCGGTAGTCCTCCAGTGGGTTTCCGATCATGACGAATGCGAGTACCTCGTAGCCGCGGGCTTTGGTAGCGCGGATCACCTCACCGATGTGTTCGGTCGAGCGCATGCGCTTATCTACCCGGCGGAGGATTTCGTTCGACCCACTCTCAATCCCGTAGCAGATGCGTCGGCAGCCCGTCTCCCACATACGATCGAGCAAGGTCTGGTCCAGGGCATCGGTTCGGGCACGAATCGACCAGATCAGTCCTTTCAGTTGGCGACGTTCGAGCTCATCGCAGATCTGGAAGACGCGGTCGCGGCGAATGGTGAAGACAGGATCGAAGAAGTCGATCTCGCGGATGCCAAGCTCGCGGTAGCAGAACTCCATCTCGTCGACCACTGACATAGCGCTACGCTGGCGCAGTGCGTCACCGCGGAGAATGCAGAACTCACATCGATACGGGCAGCCAAAGTTACTCATGGCTGCGGTGAAGTAGGTCTCTGTGGAGACGATGGAGAAGTGCTGCTGATAGGGCAGTAGCTCGCGGGCGGGCCAAGGCATGTCGCCTTCCTGACCGGGCCTGGGCGCTTCGTGCCCGACCACCACTTCACCGTTCTCGTCACGGTAGACGGCGCCCGGAACCTTGCTGAGGTCACCGCCCTCTTGATCCGTGGCGAGTAGCTCGACCAGGGCGACATCCGCGTGCCCGATCAGTCCCAGTTTTATGCACTCGTGGGTCAGGGTCTCGGCGGGATAGCACTCCATATGAATGCCGCCGACCAGGATGTCCGCGCCCACCTCCCGCTTCATGCGCTGCATCCACTCCAGGGAGCACATCCAGTCGACGGTGGCCAGCGTGAAGCCGATGTAGTCGGGATTGAACGCCTTCACTACGTCGACGGCGCGCGTGAGGCCCATTCCGAGAGTCGGGCAGTCCAGCACCAACACGTCCGCGCCCGCGTCGCGAAGTACTGCGGCGACGTAGCTGAGGGATAGAGGAGGGATAGCGCCGAGAAAACGAGCGTTGTCCTGGTGTGATGCCAAATCAGCGTCGAGGAAGGTCGGAAAGACCAGGGCTACTCGCAGCCCCGCGAGCCGACCCTCTGAGGAGTTGTCCTTTCCTGGCTGTGTCGCTGCCATCGAAACAACTTAGCCTGAATCGGAAGCGTTGGCGCTTGCTGCGCTCTCTCCTCGAGAGAGGGTCTGGAGGCCCCGTGCCCTGGCTGCCCAACGTCCCAGGTAGCGTCTCGGTAAGTCCACTGGTTCTGCCCTGTGGAGTTCTTCATCGCATAGCTCCTGCCAGCTCTCACCCTCGACTCGACCCCATGCGAGGGGGTCTTCGATGCCGGCAGCGTCGGGGAGGTGAGGTTGACGAGTTCTTGGCTGGGGTAGGGCCTGGAGTCCCTCGAACGCGAGCAGAATGCCCTCGGGGTGGGCCTGCCGCCATGTCTTGTAGCTGACCACAAGGAGCGGAAGCAGCTGAAGGCTATCCTCACCCTGCGCTGCGCTACCGTCGACGCCGTCCCACCGGACACTATCTGCCCCGATGAAGAAGCCGGTGCGGTGGGGTAGAACCGCGCCAGGCCTCTGGTTGCCTTCACGCTTGAAGGCAGCCAGTGAGCGAGCGAGGCCGCAGTGCACGATAAGTTGGTCTTCGAAGACTGCGGTGCGTGCCTTGCTGAGCAGTGAGATGCATACAGCCCGGCCGTTGCTGAGTACCGCGACCAGCTCTTCGTCCGCGGCTACCAGCGTGCTGGGGTGTAGCTCGGTGGCCGGCTTTGGAAACAGCCACTGGTTGCGCCAGCTGTACATGGTGGCCAGCAGCCCGAGGGCGAGGGGAACGCCTCGGATCCAGCCGGGCTCTCCTGGTTCGGCCCACACCAGGGCGGCGACAAGCCCTACTGCTCCAACGCTGACAGCGGAGCGGCGTACATTCGTCATCACCGGTGCCAGGAATTGCCAGCCCAGCAGGGTCAGGCACCAGTAGGCGGCAACCCAGAGCAATATCCAGCCCGCGCAGATCGACATGGCGATCACCTCAGTCTCCTGATGATGTTGCGAGCATCGGCGCTGTGGCCTCGCAGGAAGCCACTACGTCGGTTGCGCATGCAAGGCAGACCCATGAAAGCGAGGCCGGGCAACTCAGTGGACAGGCCACGTCGGTGCCTGGGTACTCCGTTGTCGTCGAGGGTGAGGGCTGAAATCCAGGCGAGATCGCGTCGGAAGCCCGTAGCCCAGATGATCCGGTCGGCGGGTATGCGCTCTCCTCTTCCGACGAGCAGCGCTCCTTCTTCGAGGCCAACGGCCTCGCCGACAACGCGCAAGCGACCGTCGGCTGCTGCGATTTGCAGGTCGTCGTCTACCTTGGGAACGGTGCTCGTGCAGCGAAGAGCGCTAGGCAGCCACGAGGTCGGGAGCGCCGACAGCCACCACATGAGCGAGGAGATCGGCTCGTTCGCCAGGCCAACCGCGGGGCTGATTTCGCTGCGGGTGGCCAGGGTGAGCTTCATTTCTCGCGCTAGCAGACGAGCGGCGATATCTACTGCGGAGTTGCCGCTGCCGACGATGACGACCCGTTCCTGATCACCGATGTCGCTGGCGCGCACTTCGCTGGTGTGGTGGGACTGGCCTCCGAACGTTCCTGGTAGCTGGGGAATCCGAGGCCTGCCGTATTCGCCGCTGGCCACCACTACCCTGGGGCTATGAACAGGCCCTGCGCTGGTACCCAGGACCAGGCCGTGCTCACCAGCACTCAGGCTCTGTGCCCGTGTCGAATAGCGAATGTCGAAGCGATTTCGGTCTCTGAAGCCTTCCAGGCAGCTCAGTACCTCGTCCGCCCGGGCGCGTCGGCCTTCCCCAGCTGGCGAGCTCCCATCCGGGAGCCGATCTCGGTGACGCGGTGAGAGACAGAGCAGGTCTGTTTCGACTCGTCGCCAGATGCCGCCGATGTTGTCCTCAGCTTCGATGATCAGAGGCTCAAGACCTGCCTCCCTCGCGGCTGCCGCGACGCAGAGTCCGGCGGGCCCAGCGCCGACGATCAGCAGCGCGGCTGTGTCGGGTGATCTCAAGGACTACCCAGCCGGTAGCCGCCGGCAACATCGAGGTTGTGGCCGGTCACGTAGGATGCGCTAAGCAGGAAGTCCATAGCTGACGCGACGTCCTGGTGTCTGCCAGCGCGCGCCAGGGGAATTGCGCCGGCGAGGTCGGCTGGTAGATCAATGGAGTCTTCCAGTTGCCCTGGGGAGACCATGTTCACCCGCACAGCGGGCGCAAGCGCCAGAGCTAGCGAGCGGGTCAGGGATAGGAGTCCCATCTTGCTGACCTGATAGCCGATGGCTCCGGGGGTTCCGAGATTCTGCTCCAGACCCGCATAACCGATGTTGATGATCTGTCCCTTGCTGACTTCGAGTAGTGCGCGCGCCTCATAGCAGCAGTAATAGGCGCCGCTGAGGTTAGCGCCGATGCACTCATCCCAGCGGTCGGGGCTGAGCTCACGGAGGGGGCCTGGGCTGTAGTTACCGACATTGTTGATGAGCAGGTCGAGGCGGCCTTCATTCGAGCTCAGTTCAGCGAACATGTTGGCGACCATGGACTTTTGACTGACATCGGCTCGTGTAGCTCGTGCGCTGCCTCCCAGTTTCAGGATGTCCGCCACCAGCTCATCTGCTTCTTGGTGAGAATTGCGGTAGTTGACGAGGACGTGAAATCCCTTGTCTGCGAGGTGACGAGTGAGATGTCGACCCAGTCGTTTGGCCGCGCCGGTCACCAGGGCTACAGGTCGGTCTGCCATGTTCAGCTCTCTTCGCGCCGTCGCTCGATGCGTATGAAGGCGGCGGCCGCCGCTGGTATGGCCTGCGGCTTGCGGATCTCCAGACGTAGGCTGCTGATGGCAGAGAAATTGGCGAACAGCATGGCGGCGGCCTCCTCGGCGAAGGTCTCGAGGAGTTGGAATTGTTGACGCCGGGCAAGCTCCGTTAACTGCTCGGCCATTGCCGTGTAGTCGCTGGTGTGGGTGAAGTCGTCACTGGCGGCGGCAGCAGCAAAGTCCTGTTCGACTTCAAGCTCCAGGATTACAGGCTGCTCTGTCTCTCGCTCGTGCGGGTGGATGCCGATGATACACTCGACGCAGAGGGCAGAGAGCCCGATCACGCCTCTCACGTGCTCGCCCCGATAGCGCCTGGTGGCACTACTTCTTCGTCCCAGGCGAAGCCAAGTGCGCGCTTGCACAGGTAGACGCCCAGGTAGATCAACGGGGTGTCGATCGCGGCGAGGATGAGCTTGTAGACGTAGATCGTGGCCATGATCTCGACACCGATCCAGAAGTCCATCTTGAAGCCCAGGTAGAACAGGATGGAGTTGACGATGGCGGTGTCGACCAGCTGGCTGATCCAGGTCGAGCCATTGTTGCGCAGCCACAGGTGGCGGCCTTTCGTGAGGCGCTTCCAGAAGTGGTAGAGCCGCACGTCGATGAGCTGGGCCACCAGGTAGGCAAGCATCGAGCCGAACAGCAGCAGGCCGTTGAGCGCAAATACCGACTCAAACGCGTGCTGGTAGGCGGCCACAGGCTTGACGGTAGTGCGCTGCAGACCTTCTGTGCTGCCTGTTACCAGGATCAGTTCATGGGCGGTTTCACCTTCGGCCATGATGTATTTGGCATCGTCACCGCTGAGATCGGCGAAGAAGCTGCCGGTCCAGTAGTGGTGAGGCGTGACGTGTAGGGCGATCTGGATGAGCGCCAGCATCAGCAGGCTCAAGAAGAAGCCGAGGATGACCATGAAGTTGGCGCGCTTGTGGCCGTAGATCTCGGAGACTATGTCGGTCATCAGAAACGTGATTGGGTAGGTGATGATGCCGGTGGTGAGTGCGAAACCGGCATTGAACGGAGCCTGGAAGAGCTTGATGCCGATGATGTTGGTTAGCAGGAGAACGGTGACGAAGGTTGTCGCCAGCACCAAATAGATGCGCTCGTAGCGGGTGTACTGCGGTTGAGTTGCGTCCATCGGCTGCGACTATATCAGCCTGCCCCGCTCCCCTCGCGAACTGCTCCAGCAGCCCCTGTTGAGGGAGCCGCCCTCTGACCGGTGGCCGGTGTATTCTGGTTTTGGCCACTTCGGGGCGGGAGAGCAATTGTGGGCGTTGAGCAGAGTCGTCGCATCTTCGTCGCCGGCTCGACTGGCTCAAC
>CAZEIY010000138.1:0-9482 GCA_964512375.1 uncultured Rickettsiales bacterium
TCGCTGCATGACCAGGGTGATCTCTCCGCTGCTCGAGCAGAGGCTGGTGAAGTGCTCGCCGAGCTGCAGAGACACGGAATCGATTCGCTGTCGTTGCGACAGCTTATTGGCATATGGGCTCTCGAAGAGGGCGATGGCGAGGTTGCTGAACGGGAGTTTGAGGTGGTCGTCGGCTCCGTCGAGGCGAGCGAGCTGCTGGTCGAACATGCGGTCCGCCTCCTGCGTGAGTCTCGAGTCCTGGCCTACGGCGTTGATGCCGTTACCCTCGGTGACGCCAGAGATCTCTTTGCTCAGGAACAGTGGCAGGCTGCGGATGACCTTCTTAAGCAGTTGTTCCTACACGGCGAGAACGGTGACGTGCTGAGAGATGCGGAGCGACTGCGAGACGAGATGAGGGCTGCAGCGGGCGAACTTGGCGCAGCGCTCCTCGTTCAGGCTGACCAGATCCTCCTCGGTCCTGGTCCTTACGATCGGGTCAGTGAGTTGCTTGCGCGAGTAGAGCTTCTACCTACCGGCACCTGGAACAGCGCGGAACTGAAGCGGCTGCGTAGCTGGTTCGCAGAGTTGGGTGGTTCGATGGCTGCTTCCCCAGCGATGGTGACCGTTCCAGAAGCCAGCAGCTTCGCGGCCCTCGAGGCCACCCTCGAGAGTGCGCGCGCGCTGGTAGGTGAAACGAAGTACCGCGAGGCCCTGGGCCAATTTGAGGAGCTCGAAGGTTCAGCCCTTCAGGATGTCGCTCGCCTCGAGGCCGCCAGTGCAACAGACACACTGGTCAAGGAAGAGCGGGTGCGGGCTGCGCGGCTCTTCATTGCCGCGCGTAAGGGAAAAGATCCTGAGGCGAAGGTCAGGGATCTGGGCGAGGTGCGTGTCCTGCTGCAGGGGCTCCTCGCTGATTTTCCGGGTTCGAAGTACGCGCGCAGGGTGCAGGACAACCTCGCTAGCGTGGAGCGGGAACTGAATGCTGCCAGGGATCTGCTCGGGCCCGAAGCCGGCGCGCCGTGAGGCCAGGGGAGAGTTGGTAGCAGGGGGGGGACTCGAACCCCCGACCTAGCGATTATGAGTCGCTCGCTCTAACCAGCTGAGCCACCCTGCCACTGCACTCCCGTGTGGGTCGTGCATCCTTCTAAGGGAGGTCGCGACCTCCGTCAAGAGCGGTGGTGAGGTTGACGAGGGCCGCCCCGAGGCGAGACAGTGCGTCCTCGCCATGTGGTGACGCTTCATCGCGCCGGTTGGCGCGCCAACTTCAGCAGAGAGGTTCCCGGTGGATCGACTTCAAGCGTTACAGAGGACCCTGGTGCAGGCGAAGCAGGCGCCATACCACCAGGGACGCCTTCCCGATGAGACGATCGCCTGTCTCGGAGACCTCACTACTCTGCCGCTGATGCCGAAGGCTGTGCTGAAGGAGCGCCCGCACGATGACTTCCTGGCCGTTCCCAGGGAGGAGCTGTGGCACTACCATCAGAGCTTCGGCACGACGGGCATCCCCTCGCCTGGGTGGTACACGCTCTCCGATATCGAGGCCGAGGTGCCGATGATTGAGCCCTGGATTCAGGACTTCGGACCCGGCGTGTCCATCCTGAATCGCTATCCCTATTCGTTCCCCGTGCCGAACGCACTGGTCGAGACGTCGGCGCGGCTGAAGGGTGGAGTCGTGGTTCCCGCCGGGAACATGAACTTCAACATTTCGTTCAAGAGGGCGCTCGAGTTGCTTCGTGAGAGGCGTGCCGAGGTGGTCGCCTGCATGCCCTGGGAGCCGATCTTCCTGGCCGAGACTGCTCGGTTGATGGGCTTCGATCCCTGCACGGACTTTCCGCACCTGCGCAGCTGGTTGGTGGCTGGGTCCCTCGTGCCGCCTCGTATGCAGCGTCTCATCGAGGAACTGTGGAACTGCAAGGTGCGTATTCTGTACGGCAGCACCGAGGTGGGACCCATGGCCAGCTCGTGTGAACACCATCGGATGCACCTGCACGATAAGGACTTTATCTTCGAGTTGATCGATGGGGGGCTCGTCGTGACCACCTTGCGGCGCCGTGCCCAGCCGATGGTGCGCTATGTCACGGAGGATGGCGCCCGCCTCACGGACGAGTCCTGTCCATGCGGACGCAGTGGTCGAGTTGTCGAACTGTTGGGTCGCCGAGCGGGGGGCTTCGAGTTCAAGGGCCGCACCTGGAATGACTTCGACCTGCAGACCACTATTCTCGAACAGACGGAGCGCTACCAGAGCCCCGTGTTCTTCTGTGTTGCGACGTCGCGGCGGCTGCACGTTCGGGTCGAGACCCGCAGCGAGCGAACGGGACGCGCTGAGGTGCAGGATGCCCTCGAAGAGAAGCTGGGCTTTCCTGTGTGTCTGGAGTTGCTGCCGCCCGGCTCCCTCATTAACCATGTGGCTCTTCTCTCGGGCTGGCACGTGTTCAAACCATCGGTGCTATCGGACTGGCGCTCGAGTGGGCGCAAGGTCTTCAATCACTCGGGTGCGCTGGTCGATTGGTGGGGGCAGATGAACCTGCGCCTCTTGTGGCTGCAGGTACGCAAGTCGATCATCGACCGCCTGACTGGCTGGCGCCTGCGCTTCCTGGGCTGAGAGGGGATTCTTGGACGGGAAGAGCGAAGCCTGGCGTAGTACCGCCACGGGTCCGGACTGGGGCCTCACAACTCTCTCCTGGCTCTTTGTGCGGGTGCCGCTGCGAGTGGGCTATGTGCTGACTTTGCCGATGGTGGTGTTCTGGTTCATGCATTACAACGTCCAGCGGGTCGCAGTGGTGGGTGCCATGAGGCGCTTCGGACGAGCCTGGCCGAGGATCTCGGCGATGGGCGTCTATCTGAACTACGCGTTCACTCTGGTGGATCGACACTACTGGCGCTCCGGCCGCTTGCAGCCGGCCATGGAGCCCACCGATCGCGGCTTCCTGGAGCGGACCTTCGACGACCCATCTCCCCTCGTCCTGCTGGGCTCTCACTGTGGCGCCCTCGAGCTCGCTGTACCTGTGCTTGAGTTGCGTGGTCGCACCATTCGCGCCGTGGCTCGTCATGATCCGGGCACCTCAGTCCTCTTGCAGGGCGTCGGTGATTCGGCTGAGAACGTCGGCACCGGCGCAGCGCCGATCATCGCCGATGGGTCTATGGAGACTGGTCTGGAGGTCCTACGAAGCCTGCGTGCCGGGGAGGTGCTGACCTTCAAGTCAGATCGAGTGCTACCGGGCAGCTCTGAGGGCTCAGTGGTTCGGGTAGAAATTTGCGGAGAGAGTGTTCTCCTTCCAAAGGGTCCGGCCGAGGTCGCGCTCCTCGCCAAGGCGCGTGCGTTGACGATGTCCGTGTTTCGCGTCGGCCCGGGTCGCTTTCACGTCGAGGCAAGGTTGCTCCCCACCGAGGGCGTGACTGTCGAGCAGTTGCTGCGGTCCTACGCCGATGATCTGGGTGACGCTGTGTCGAGGTTTCCCTCGCAGTGGTTCAACTTCTATCCCTACTGGGAGGGGGAGGCTGAGGCACTCGCAGAACTGCCCGCTACAGTGCCGCCAGTGATGAGGGCGGTTCGTTACGCGCTTCGCGCCTCTCTGCTTGTCGCTCTTGGGAGCTCAGGTCTGGCTGCCGTTCTGGCTGAATCTGCGCTGTGGGCATTTCCTGTGGCTGGCAGGGCCATTGCGCTGTCGTTCGCAGCCGCGGGGCTGGCACTTGGTGTTGGACTGCCTTTGGGCGCTGCGGTACGTGGCGACGGCAGTCGGAATGGAGCCGCCTGGCTTGTCTCACTCCTGGGACCTGCGCTCCTCGTCGCTGCTCTGGGCCTGGGTATGGCGGGGGTGCCACTGCGCTTTGCCGCAGCCCCACTGCCCCTGATGTTTGGCGCCGTCCTCGGTGGGCTAGGTGCCTTGCGTTGGTCGCGCAGTTGAGTTGAGAACAGAGCACTCAGTTGAGGGCCGCCTGAGGATCAGTGGTCTTCTCTGCTCAATCCAGCTTGTGCCAGACGTTCGAGCATCACCTCGTCGAGCCCGGCGAAATGCATGAAGAGCTCCTCAAGGTCAGCGCCGTGCTTGCCGGCCTGGTCGCGAAGCTGCTCGATGGTTCCAGACGCAACGATGCGACCGTCTGCGAGTATCCCGACTCGATCGCAACTCTGACTGACCAGGGGCAGGACGTGTGATGAAAGCAGAACCGTGCAGCCACGCTCGCGTAGGTCTTCGATGACCTGACGGAACAGGTATACGGACGGTGGGTCGAGACCGTTTGTGGGTTCATCGAGGAGCACAACGGGCGGTTCGGCGATCAGTGCGGCTGCCAGGGCGACCTTGCGCTTCATGCCCTGACTGAAGCTTGAGATTCGTCGTCCGCGGCTGTTATCCAACTCGAACAGGTTGAGCCAGCGGTCGATACGTTCCCTGGCATCCTTGGAGCCGATACCGCGTAGCCCGGCGACGAAGGACAGGAACTCCCCAGCCGTCAGCATCGGGTACAGCACAGGGAACTCCGCGAGGTAGCCAATGGAGCGGCGTGCTGCCTCTGGATCGCCGTTCACATCGTTCCCGTTGATCTTGATCGTGCCCCCGTCTGGTTGGACCAGCGTCGTAAGGCAACGATTGAGAGTCGTCTTGCCCGACCCGTTCGCTCCAAGTAGACCAAAGACCTCGCCAGCAGCGACGCTCAGCGACACGGACTCGAGAGCACGGACTGAACCGTAGCTCTTGCTGACCTCCTCGACCTCAATCACCAGGTGACCTCCAGGGCTTCGTAGCGTTCCTTTGCGCGGCTTGAGAGGCCGAGCGTCAGGAGCAGGTAGAGCGGTAGAGCGGCAGGATAGAGGATAGCGACAACAGCGAGGCCAGCCCCCACGCACGCCAGGGCGAGGACCAGGGCTCCTTCGCCAGCGACGCGCCGTCCGAGGCTCTCTGCCATGCTGAATACCACCGAGAAGTGGACCATGAACAACTCGAGGGCGAGCACCGGGAAGACCAATGCTCCGAGCTCCTCAGAGAAGCGCCCGTCGCGAACGGTCGCGACGGTCAGCAAGGTGAGCGCGCTGTGTATTGTCGCGAAGAGGCCGGCGTAGAGCAGGGCGCTACGGAGCTCGTTCTGGCCGGGTCGCGGCGCGCTCCTGCTCCACGACATCGCTCCAGCGCGCAGAACGTGGATGTTCGGACCCACCGCGTAGGCGATGGCCGCTGCGCCCAGTGCTGCGGATTCGAGCACCCTCCACAGCAGTGCCGCTTCACGCATGGAGCCACTGAGGACTTCGAGCAGGTACAGACAGCTCAGCGGGGACAGGAGGAGGAGGAGTGCTCCTCGAGCATCCCAGCCACGAAGCAGGAGCACCAGGTCGCGACTCAGCCGTGCCCGTACCGCCAGGGGTAAGGGCAGGCAGGCCATGAGCGTGCCCCACAACCTGCCCCTTGTTCTGTGGTCGCGAACGGCTGCGTGTGAAGCGAACTCCGCAAAGTGGGACTGGAAGATCGAAGGTGCCAGAGATCGGGCGGTCAGTGCGATGACGACCAGTAGCAGCGCTGATGTGGCGGGCAGCCAGGCCTCGATCTGGGCGGCGCCAGGGGGGAGAGACTGCGCGCCAAAGAGGTACAGCGCCACGGCAGGAAGGAGCAGGAAAGCGAGCAGGATGAGATGTCGGGCGCGTGCCAGTGGCCCGCGTAGAGACAGAGAGAGGCCCAGCCCCAGAGGAGCGAGAGCTCCCACAGCAACCGCACAGAGCAGAGCAAGGGGCCAGCCCGAAGCGCCCAGTCCGGCTGCAGCGGCCAGGATGGCTGGCGGTCGCAGCCACCAGCTAAGCTCGACCGACCGAAGGCGATAAAAGCCGAGATCACCAAGCGGCTGGGCGCGTAGGAAGTCGTTGTCGGATTCAGAGAACAGCAGGCGGTCGCCATAGACGATGGCGAAGACCACTGCCGCGCTCAGCGTGGCGAGCACGATGAGGCTGGCGCCCCAGGTTCCGGTCAGGCTCAGGTCTTCGGAGAACCGATGCATGGCCCAGCTGCTGACGCCAATGAGCAGCCAGGAGATGGGGTCGAGCAGAACGCCGCGCACGATCTTCCAGCGCAATGTCGCGGCGACCTTCCAGGTGGCCTGTGAACCGTTACCAATGGGTGGGACGTTCATCGTGGTCTGCTATACAGGAGCGGTGCGCCAGTCACCACCTACAGTCTGCGGAATGATCCACTTGCGTGCGCTGCCTGGTGCTCCCCACGCGGAGCCGATGGAGAGGACCGTTGAAGCCGCGCTCCGGGATGCCAGGGCCCTCATCGAGGCAGGCTTCGATGGATTGATGGTCGAGAACTTTGGAGATGTCCCGTTCTTCGCTGAGCAGGTACCAGCGGTGACTGTGGCGGCGATGAGTCGTGTGGTCTCCACCTTGCGTGCCGCTATCGGTCAGCGGGTGCAGTTGGGTGTCAACGTGCTTCGCAACGATGCTTCCGCAGCCCTCTCGATCGCCGCTGCTTGCGGCGCTGATGCTATTCGCGTCAATGTTCACAGCGGCGCGCGAGTTACCGATCAGGGTCTCATCACCGGTAGGGCGGCTGAGACAGTGCGGCTCCGCCACTCGCTGCGGGCAGAAGGGGTCTCCATCTGGGCGGATGTTGCGGTCAAACATTCTGCGCCACTGGGACAGCCTCGCCCTCTTTCAGAAGAGGTAGCTGAGCTCGTGGGTAGAGGTACGGCGGACGCCGTTATTGTTACCGGGAGTGGCACTGGCAAGCCGGTAGATCTCGCTGAGCTGGGCAGGGTGCGTCGCGGGCTGCCTGAGGGAGCATCCCTGCTCGTTGGTTCGGGGGTGACGGCACAGACGGTACGCGCCCTGCTCGAGATCGCCGACGGTGTGATCGTAGGTACCTCGGTGAAGGAGGGCTCCATCTCGACAGCACCCGTGGATCCGCAGCGCGCGCGGGCATTGGTGGCCGCGGTCGGAGTCCGCCGCTGACCCCTTGCCTCACTTCGGCAGGACCACTTTCAGTGTCTTCGTCGCTCCGGGGTCGGTCGTCTCACTGTCCCTTGAGTCGGTCAGTTCGTCGGCCTCTTCACAGTGGTCCCAGCGGCCGCCCGGCGGGGGCACGAAAGCCTGGTAGTCCTGCGGTCTATTCATGTTTCCGACAACGCGAAGGTCGCCGACCTCAACGACGACTAGTCGTCGAGTCGCCCAGGAAAGCAACTCATCAATACGATCCCCCGGCTCTCCCTCGAACAGACGTTCAATGAGATCAGGACCGGCGAGCACTGGATGGCCGTTGCTGCCGCGGTAGCAGGGTAGGGCAGCGAGGGGTTCTTTGTCCTCAGTTGCCCGGGCGTCGTAGGCTTGTCGCACCTGCTCCAGGACCTCCGCTCCCACCACGGGTACATCGACGGGCACGAACCACAGCGGCGCGGCGGCACTGAGAGCGTCGATACCGAGGAGCAGGCTCTCGCGAGGCCCGGTCTCCGCTGCTTGTTGATTGCAGACCCAGCGCAGATTTGGCGAGTCCAGGCTCGCCGTGCGGATGGCTTCCATCTCGGGGCCCAGCACGATCGCGATTTCAGTTACTCCTGCCTCAAGGAAGCGCTCAACCCAGGCCTCCAGCAAGGTGCGGTCACCCCACGGGAGACCAGCCTTGCTTCGGCCCATGCGGTTGCCTCGCCCGGCCGCGAGGATCACTGCACCGCTACCGGACCCCGCTACGGGTTTTCCAGTGTCGGTTGTGGATAAGCCTGTGGACGCTCTGGGGAGGGACACGATTTTCCCTTATGTTTTCAGGAACTCCTACATTATGCCGAACATTTGGGCGGTCGTGTTTGTTCTGTAAAAACAAACACATGACATGAAGTCAAGGTAGTGAGGCCTAATAACAGGCGGTGTTGGTTCTCCAAAGGTGAGGTCCAACTAAAAACTCACAGGTTCTTGTGGATAAGCCTGGGGAAAGCCCCCTGTCAGGCGAGAAAAGTTAATAGATAACAAGCGTTTGCGTTGGACTGCACTCTCCTGAACACGGATACCGACGGGCCACGAAAGTGGCTTCTGAATGGGGTGCTGCTCGGCTTATGGCGAGCGAGGTGTTCGGTTGACTGATATGGTCCCTCGGGAGATCTGCTGTGCCTGGTCAGGGGGTTACATCGATGCGAGGAATGTTCACGGCGGTCGGGCTCTGTCTGGTGGTGGTGGTCGCTCTGCCTGCCTCCTCGCTGGCGCGCCTGAAGTATCGGTTCCAGGAAGATCAAGTTGAGTCGTTTCGCTTCGAGTCGAGTCGATCTGTGCGGACTGAGCGCTTGGGAGTGAGCCTCATTCAGCCGTTCACGACGCGAGTGAGCGGAAGAACTCAGCGGTATCTGGCCCGGATCTTCCGCGATGGCACTCTGGGTGTTGTGGTGAGGACCTGGGAGTTGACCGGCGCCATCGAGCGGGCGGGTGCAGAGGTGACAACGCTGGATTTGAGTGGTGTCGACGGCCGTTCAGTCTCGTTGCGGGTCGACCGGAGCGGTGCTCTCCTCGATTCGTCCGGTTGGCTGCAGTTGCGCCGTGCAGGCTCAGGCGATCTGATCGACGATGTGCTGCTCTCTGCTGTACCCCGTCTGCCCCCGAGCATTCCTGACGGTGTCGAGCCAGTGGCCAGCACCTATCGCCTGGCGCTGCCGATAGAGGAGGGCTTGAGCTGCGATCAGACCTGGGTTTTGTCGTATTCCCGGCTCCCTGACCGACCCCCTGCCTGCCGGGGGGCCTGCAAGATTGTTGGTTATGAGGGGACAGTGCAGGAGAGCTGTGAGGACCGCGCGCGGAGCCTCGAGAGAAGCGCGGTAGCGAAGGTGTCGGGACAGCTTGAGATCAAAGAGCATGCTGCGAGCCGCCGACTGCGGGCGCACCGCTGGAGTTTGGACTGGGAGCGTCGTCTCACCTCGACACGAGGTGGCGAGACCTCTGATGTCATTCAGCATCTACGCAGCGATGGTTCGCTGGTGGCCGAAGAGGGTGCAAAGTGAGGGGGCGGTGGCGGTCGCGTATTCCTCTGCTTGCTGCACTTGCGGGGCTTGCAGTGCTCGCGGTCGCCCATGATCTGATCGCGGCCGGAAGTCGTGGCTCGGCGAAGGACCGGCTGGACTGGTCTGGCAGCCCTACGGACCGGTACCTGGATGGCGACGAGTTGGCTGAGGAACTCGGTGGGGCCGCTGGCCAGTTCGCTGCTTGCGCCTCGATTGAGGGCGTTGGCGCCCTCGATGGTGAGCCCGTCTGGCTCGAGTTTGGGATCGACCCTCAGGGGAGGCCCCAGCCGACGATCCGTGCGGGGAGTAGCCCATCGGATACCGCGCTGATGGAGTGCCTCTACGGAGTGCTTCAAGGCCTGGAGTACCCCGAGCATGATGGCGTGCTGGGAAGCTACTCGTACCCCGTGGTGCTGCTCGTGGAGGATGGAGAGGTTCATAACGCTCCCTACCCGGTCGTGCTCTCTAGCGATCCTGCGCTCATCGTGCCCCTGTTGACCGTGCCGCCGGACCTGTCTGTTGACGATCTGCAGGCGATCGCAGCG
>CAZEIY010000139.1:0-9413 GCA_964512375.1 uncultured Rickettsiales bacterium
TTCGTAGTAGCCCAGTTCGTCTTCCCAGTACTCGTCGTTGAACGGCCAGTAGATCAGGTCGGGGTTGGTCGCGAAGTCGAACTCGATGCCCTCCTGGACATCAGCGGCCTCTGGATTGCGGAAGCGGGTCTGGTACTTGCGGTACTCACCGGAGACCACCTCGAAGCGGATCAGGGCTTCCTGACCCATCAGGTCGCCAAGTCCAGCGCGCACCCTGTCGAGTTCGTTGGCCAGGGCGATTCCGGCAATCTTCATGTAGACGCCGCGCTGCTTGCGAAGCATCGGCACGAGAGCCTTGCCCACTTCGCTGTCACGCCACTGGGGCTTGAGTTGGCGAATCCGTCGCAACTCTCTCTCAATCTGCAGGACCCGGTTATGGGGGCCGGAGAAGCGGCGGTTGGACTCGATCTTCGCGTACACAGCTTGAGGGAGCTCGCGGTAGTCATTGCTGTCTTTGCTGTAGAGCGAGAAGTAGAGTTGCTTGAGGGGCTTCTCACCAGCCGTATAGGGCTCCAGCATGGTGTCAATGTGCTGCTCGACCGGGCCATAGTTCGCCTTGAAGTCGTCGAGGATTTCTTCGACGTACTCATACTCGCAGATGCGGTAGTAGGTCAGTGCCTCGAGAATCCGAGCCTCGGGAACCCAGACCTTGCGGAAGAAGGGGCTGTGGATGGTCAGGAGGTGGCCGAGCGCCTTGTACTCCTTGTTCTCGGACATGAAGTGGGCCCAGGCGGCCTCATACAGCGAGGTCGACCAGTGATTCGCCAGCCGGGGCAGGCGCTCATAGAGTTCGGCTGCCTTGGTGTACTGCTGCACGCTGTAGCGAATGCGCGCCATGTTGATGAACGAGAGTTGCTTGATTGACGCGATGGTCTCGGGGTTGCCGCGGAAGTCTCGGTTGATGATGTCGGCGAAGACCTTGAACGCCTTCTTGCGGCGATTCTGGTGGTTGTAGACGACACCAAGGAAGTAGCGGGCCTGGACGAAGTGGCTGTTGCTGCGACCGAGCTTGCTGAAATTGCGCTCAGCCTGCTTGTAGTCGCCCTTTTCGAAGTTGCGAACGCCCTGGTAGTAGTAGAGGTCGTCCTTAACCTTGCCGGGGTAGTCCTCCGGGCTGATCTTGTCGATGCTGCGGATCAAGTAGATGGGATCGTTGGTCTTGTCGGAGATCGACACCATCTTGGCGAGGGAGTTCGCGAACAGTGCGCCCGTGGAGGGGCCCTCCTTGACGACCTTTTGGAAGTACACCTGCGCTGAGTGGAGCAGGCCAATCTTCTCGAGGGAGCCGCCCAGGTAGTAGTTAATCTTCGCCTCGAACTCCGGGTACTTGTTGGACTCAGCCAGGCGGTAGAGCTTGAGGCTCGCTGTCAGGAACTTCTTTTCCTTGTAGTTCGCGATAGCCGCTTTGATCTTCTTGGGAGTGCGCTTGACCTTGCTGCTCGCAGCGGGCGCGTCTTGCTTGTTCCTGTTGCCACGCCGGCGAATGAGGCTGTCCTCTTCCTCTTCTTCTTCGGGGATGGCGCGACGGCTACGATCGTCGCCACCGCGTCGCCGTGACCTGCTGTCATCCTCATCATCGTCGGTGGTTCGGCCTCGCCGGTTCCGAGGCCTCGCGGCCGGCTCGTCGTCGTCGGAGTCCTGGCTCGACTTCGTGTCGTCGTCCCGCATGCTGGGCTTGCTGCGGGTGACCGTGCCCGACGTCCCCTGCAGCGCCTCGATGACGGCGTCTGAGATGCCTGCACTCTTGAGGTCGATGATGTCCTGGGCACCCAGGTTGAAGGTCTCTTCGGCACCCTCGATCGTCGAGATGATGATGCTGTCGGGGACACCGACTTCCGCCATCTGCTTGACGTCGTCCAGAGTCAGGGCCTGAGCCACTGACGCTAGGAGCAGGCAGAGGGCGCAAACGAGCGAGGAAAGGAGCTTGTATCGGGTCATTTGCTCAGTCCTGGCTGGTGCGTGCGCGTGGGGGGAAGAAGAAGGATGTGCCGAGGCTGATCATGAAGTTCTGCTTCATCTCGAGTCCAATGTCACCCTCCGGGCGATAGACCTGTTCGATGTGGGTGTAGCCGCGCGCGTCGAGGCGGACGCCGATCCACTCGTTGAAGACGACGCGGAAGCCGCCACCGGCGTTGCTCACAAAGTGCCACTGCTTCACGTAGCGGCACATCTCTTCGTTCTTGTTGACCTGGTACTGGTCGCCTGAGCACTCGGGCTGCTCGATGATCTCTGTGTCGTCTTCGGAGTAGGCGACGCCGATACCTGCGCTGAAGTAGAGGTCGTAATTAATGATGCGTAGGTTCCCCATCTCGACCTTGCCGTAGATAGGGGATACAGCAGCGTTAATCACACCAAGGAAGATGACCTTCGAGATGTCGGGAACCACCTCGCTGCCATCCTTGAACTGATTAGTCAGCGCCTTGTAGTCACTCTCCTTGAGATCGGGGAGGTAGCTCAAGGTGGTCTCAATGGAGAGCAGGTCGTTGAAATGGTAGCCGATAGACGCACCGACGGCGAAGCGCCGAATGAAGTTGTCGTTGCCGATGTACCCCACGTGAGGCGTGACCTCCATGCGACGATACTTGAGGAAGAACTTCTTCTGGATGACCTTTACGATGCCGCGACGCTTGGTCTCTTCTGGAAGCGCAGCCTCGGCTTCTTTTTCCTGGTCTTCTTCAGAGCCGGGCACGACGATTCGGTACTTGTCGTCGAGTCTCTCCTGGTCTTCTTCGTCCGCGTCGTCTTCGGTGGCGGACTCTTCTTCTTTGTCGGGATCTGCGGACGGCACACTGCCTGACTCATCATCATCATCATCATCATCATCATCATCATCATCATCAGCTGATGGCCCACGACGACGGTCGTCGTCATCATCGTCGTCGTCGTCATCGTCATCGTCGTCATCACCCATCGGGGGCGGCGCACCATCACCCGGCGCGGCGATGGCCGACGGGCCGAGGAGGGCGAGGGCGAGGAGCAGGGTCGCCAGGAACGTCAATCGGGTGCGAATCATAGTTCGGTGTTCCTAGAAGGGCTTGCTCTTGGAGCGGACAGCGCGGTCTCCTGGGACCCAGAAGCTGCCGCCGATATTGATGATGAAGGTGCTCGGGAAGTCCGCTTTGCAGACTGCCTGGTCGTTAGTGTGGCAAGAGATGCGGTTGAGCAGGGGGTTGCCACCCTGGGCACTTGCCAGGTTGCGGTTCGCCTCACGAGCGCTGTCATCGTCGTAGTTGAGTACCTGGTCGTAGGTCAGCAGCACACGCATGTCGACGCGCAGGCTCAGCCACTTGGTGATGAACACGTTTACGCCGAAGCCGAAGTTGAGCATGAAGAGGTGATTGAGTTCGCCGTTGGGACTGTCGAAGGCGTTCGCGACTTCGACCTCAGGACAGCCTAAATAAGGGTCCGGGCAGCTGATCATCTCGACGAATTCGTTGCCGTAGCCCAGTCCAAAGAGGAAGAAGAAATCCAGATTGATGACCGCCATACCAAAGGGATTGATCTTCCCGTACATGGGAGTCCAGACGGCGGACAATGTCAGGAGCGTCGCCGGGTCGACGGACTCAAGTCGGTCTGAGATTGGTAACAGGCTGAGGACCGCCCTGCTCAGGTTCTTGGTGTTTGAGGAGCCCCCAAGCGCTGCATAGCTGCCGTTGAACTCAATGCCGAAGCGTTCGGTGAAGTGGTAGGTCAAGGCCGCACCAAATGTGACCTCATCGTTGAGAGGATTATTGGTGATGATGCCAATCTGGGGGGTGATCTCAAGGCGCTTGCGCTTGATGAAAAACTTGTTGCGCACCTTAACGGCGCGTTTTTCCTCGGGAGCTCGGGTCGGAACGATCTCACCGGCGTCATCGCCGCCATTGTCCTGCGCAAAGCTCGCAGCAGGGGTGGAAAGCAGCAGCGCAAGCATCAGAGCTGCGACGGTCGAGAGGCGGTTCATGCAGCGCTCCATGGATACGCAGGCGTTTGCCCGTAGCCGGTGTGTCTCGAACGGGACCTTTGACTGCCTGACGAGGCTCAGCGACCCGAGAACTGAACCTGAAACGAGACAATACCGACCTACATCCCGATTTCGGCGATGATTTCTACCAACTGCCTTTCTGGAGTGTCAAGGACGTGTCGCGGAGCTTAGTCGGTCTCGTCAACTGGTGACACGCACCAGAGGCTTCCCCTACGATGGGTCAGGTTGCTAAATGAGCTAAGTCTCCTGGGTGAGGTGATCAACGATGCGCCGCGTTTCTCGCAGTCTAATTTTTTTGGTTCTGCTGTCATTACTGGCTGTGGTCTGCTCGGCTGCCGAGCCATCCGCCCTCGATGTGAGCGTCGATACCAATCGTCGAACGTACGTGCTCGGCGACAAGGTGCAGATCAGTTTGAACAACAAGACTGCCGAGAAAATATTTGTGCCGGGTTGTCAGAGCATTCAAGTAGAGCGCTTCGGTGATGACCGTTATGAGCTACTGCCAGGCGAACACTGCGTTGCTGAGGGCAATGCCCGGGCACTGGAGCCCGGCAAGTCAGAGTTCCTCTTTCAACCAAAAAAGGAGCACCTGGGGCCGCCCCTACGTGTCTCGATGGTTTTTGGGATTGGCTGCACCGAGCAGCGCCCCCTGTCGCAGGCACGCTGCCGCGACTTCGGCACGGTCTACACACAGTCGTTCCGTGTGCGCGAGGAACTTGGCAGCGGTAAGTAGGTCTTCCGTCATCGTTTGAGACGGGTATTACTCCTCGCGCAGGAGATCGAAGCGCCTCCAGTCGATCCCGCCGCGCCGATCACGTACTACCAGCCACAGGTCGGAGTGCGGGGGTAGCTCAGCTGCCTCTGGGAGAGTCAAGTGGTTGATCTTGAGGCGTCCGGCGACTTCGTCGAGGTCTCCCTCGTCGGCCAGGAAGCTGTAGTCACGACCCATCCTTCCCGCGTTGGTGATCCAGGCGAAGTAGGGGGATTCCTGGCGACACAGGGTCTCTCCATCGGTGGTGATGTACAGGTAGTCCTCGATGGACCCTTCACTCAGCACCGGCCGCAGCACCAACACATCTTCGGGGGCGACGAAGGTCACCTGCCCGAGGGACAGCCCCTGATCTTTACCGTCTTCTGCGACGTGTAGAAGCAGCCCCTCGACATCGGGGTTCTGGTTTGGGAGGAGTTCCTGAACGGGGCAGTCGATAGCAGCGGGCTGATCAGCGGTCTTGTCGCTGATGACGATGCGTCGTGCGGCATTGATACCGTTGCTCACCAACTCGGCCAGCTCGGCTGCGGCCGCCTTACCAGCGGCTGGGTCGCCATTCTGCTCAGAGAAGATCACAGTGAGAAGCAACTCCTGGAGGCGCTCCTGGCTTCGTGGGACGTAGTTGACGCTTACCAGCACCACGAGCCCCTCGACGCGCTCTTCGGGAGTCAGCGCGGTCCAGGCTTCCTCAATAACGGTTCCGTGCGCGGTGTAAGTGAAGCTGGCTTCGGCGCTGAACTGAACGTCGCGTGGATCGTCCGGCAGGTCACCTCCGGGGGCGCCGGCGCTGTCGTCATCGTCCCCAGTGGGACCGCCGCCGGTGCCGCCAAAGCCTTCTAGAAGTCCACCACTGCCGAGGCAGCCTCTGGCACCGCCAGCCTCGACACAGCTGAACCACAAGGCTCCCCATTCGCTCTCATCACCGGCCGGCTGCACGAAGAGGGCGTCGAGTTGGGTCGATTCGCCGATGTTGATTTCTGCGGGCATCGCACGAATACCGGCAACTCTTGGTCGGACCACCTGGGATGGGGTGGTCAGGTCAAGCAGATTGCACCCCATGAGCGAGCTCACAATGAGGGTCGAGCAGAGTATCCGCGTTACATTTTTCAGCAGCAAAGTCATCAGAACTGAGCCTTGAATCCCAGGTTGGGGAGGATGGGTAGTCCGTACAGGAAGGTTCTCTCGGTGTAGTCGAAGTTGTAGACCTTACTCTCAGGGTTCTTCCGGTTGTAGACGTTCATCAGGTCGAGGTAGACCGTCAGCTTCCAGCGACGGAAGTTGAAGTCCTTGTCGATGCGAATGTCGAGGGCGTGGAAGTCGGGCAGCCGCTCCGAGTTGTAGGGACCTCGAAGGGGGATGTAGTTATCGCTGTCCGAGTCGTAGATGGAGTTGATGACTGGAGTATCGGGATTGCCTGATGTGTAGCGCCAGCGTGCGCCGATACGGAACCCATACGGCAGGCGGTATGAGGCAACGACGTCCAGGATCACGGGCTGGTCAAAGTCGTACCAGTAGAAGTCCCAGTCAGGATGGTCGCGGCGCTTGCTGCGCTGGAGGGTCAGGGCTACCCAGCCTTCGAAGTTCTTAAAGGTCTCCCAGCGTAGAAAGACCTCCATGCCGTAGATGTGGCCATCTCCGCTGTTGACCCAGGAGCTTCCGAAGCCGTCACTCAGATCAGCGCTCTGGTCGAACACAATCAGGTCATCGAGGCGCTTATAGAAGCCAAGGATGTCGAGGCTGAGGAAGTCGGTGAATTGGATCTCCGCGCCCAGGCTGAACTGATAGCTCTTCTCTGGGTTCAGCTCGTTGTTGCCGGTGGCATCGAGGATCTCGTAGCCCTGAGGATTCTGGTGGTAGATGCCAGCAGAGCCCTTGATGTCGAGTCGCTTCTCGGGATCGGGGGTGATGCGGAACGAGAAGCGTGGGTCGAGGGTGTTGAAGGCGAACTGCTCCGGCACGGTGTAGTGGTCGTAGCGCAGGCTCGGGCTCAAGCGGATTCGCTCGTCGGCGAGCTTGAAGCGGCCCTCGACGAAGACCGAGGGGGCAAGGCCAACGTTCTGGTCGGCGATGGTCAACTCTTCGCGCTCAGCGTTCGGGTCGTTGCCAAAGGTGCGCACGTCCAGGTTGTTGAATTGGAACGTGAAGTCGTAGTGGCCGAGGATGATGTCGCTTCCGGCGACCAGGTCGATCCACGGTGCGAGCCCGAACTCGGCCTCTTCGCGCACCAGGAACCAAAACGCCAGCGCATCGACTGTTGCGAACTGACCGACGCCGAAGCGCTGGATGTCCTGGCCTACCGAAATGATGAGGTCGTTGCGGAACCGATCTCCATCGCGTGCAGTCCAGCTGATGTTGGTGCGCCAGAAGTCGTTGCGGAAGGAGAACTCTCCCTGCGTGGCGTTGTTCTGCTTACCCGGATCTTCAGATCGGCTCGATGCTCGGTCTTGGGAGTAGAACGCGAGCAGCGAGAGGGCGTGGTTACGGTGGGGGCGCAAGGTGATCTTGCCCTGGACATCAGTCCACTGGGGCAGGACGATGCGTCCCAGGTCGATCGTGTCTGCGGGCAGGATGGCGGGCAGGATGATGTCCAGGTAGGAGCGTCTCGCTGCTACCACGAAGCCGCCGATCTCCTTCTTGTCGCTGACTCTGCGGATGGCGCCGGTGATCGCGGCGGAGGCGTCCAGCATGTCTGCCTGGACCAGCCCGTGAAGCTCGGACTCGTAGCGCTCCCGGGTACGCACATCGAGAATCCCACCGGTGAGGCGTCCGTAGCGACTGCCGTAGCCTCCGGGATAGAAGTCGACCGAGTCGAGCAGGATCGGCGTAAGGATCGAGCGAAAGCCACCAAAGTGGAAGAGCTGCGGAACACGGATTCCGTCGATATGAGCTGCGGAGTCCTCGGGGCCAGAGCCGCGCACGATGAGGAGGCCAAAGTCAAAGGGCGATCGTGCCACTCCAGGCAGGTTCTGGACGATCCGCACCGGATCTCCGAAGGTTCCGGGAACCCTCTCGATGGTCTCGATAGTAATCGAGCGCTTGGCGACCTCCTTTTTCTCCCGCTGCGTGCGAACGATCGTCTCGGGTATTCCCTCCGGCCGCTCCTTTAGGAAGTAGATGACTTCGGTTGCCTCGCCAGGCTGGATCTCTTCCTGGGTCTCGAAGGTGTGGTAGCCCGGCACGGCTACGATCGCACGATGCAGGCCAGCGGGGATGCCGCGGAACTCGAAGAAACCACGCTCGTTGGTGGGGGTGCTGTGCTCGAGCTGGGCAATCAACACCTCGACGCCCGAGAGTGCCTTGCGGCTGCCTCTCTCCCGCACGAAGCCGCTGAAGTTAACGGGCCCGTCGGGGTCGATGGCCTCGCCCTGCTTGGGTGAGTCAGCGACGGTCTCGACCACCTGTTCTTCGAGGGTGAACCCATAGGTGTAGGTAATGCGTACCGGCACCGCGACCTCTCCAGCGAATGCCGGGGAAAAGCGCATCTTCCATGCGGCGCGCACGGCCTCCAGCTCCAGCCCCCACCCGGAGGGAGCGGCCTGCAGCATTCGCACTGAGCGCAGCGCGCCCGTCTCGTCCAGGTCGAGTTCGAGGTGTACCTCTCCCTGTATTCCAGCTTCTCGTGCGACTACCGGAAACTCCGGCTGCTGCTCTCGGGTGAGCTCCGGGAGGACGGTTAGTTCATCGGCCATCTCCGGCGCGGTGCTGTCCTGCTCCTCTGCCGGATCGTTCGTAGACTCGGGCTTGGGAGGCACGAAGTCGACGGGATAAAAGTAGCGTCGCAGGGCATGCTCCGGGCCCTCCTCGGGGGGGCTGTCGAAGATGGCCTCGGAGGCAGCTGCGAGAGCGGCGGCACCCATGCCGTGGCCTGGATCTTCGAGCAGGCTCGCCCTGGTAACCACGCCGTCAGCATCGAGTTGGAGCTCAAGCACTGTCCGGCCACCAATTCCGGCCTCGAGAGCGGCGGGGGGATAGATGGGCAGGGGCGCGTCGAGTACCGCTGGGAGGTCTGCGGGGAAGGGGAGCCCTTCCGGCGGACTGGGAGCAGGCTCAGTCCCTTCGCCCTCTCCAACGGAGATCTCGTGGACCGATCCGCCGACCGACTCCTCATTCAAATCTTCGGTAGCTTCTGGGGAGTCGTCCTCGATGGACCTGGGGCTGACTTCATCCTGCTCCGCGGCTGCAGGCCGCGGCCCAAAGAGCAGTAGGGCTGCGAGGAGCAGCCCTGGGGATGTAGTCCGCATCAGTCCTCGATGATCCAGGTGTAGCGGTACACAAAGCCCGTGGTGATCACGGGCTCGCCGCCGCTCTCTCCGGGCTTGAACTTGAACTGGAAGGCAGCTGCCTTTGCGGCGGCGTCCAGTTCGTCGTGTACCCCTCGCACTACCTTCACCTGCGTGACCTTGCCCAGCTCGTTGATGGTCAGCTTCATGATGACAGTACCTTGGAAGCCCCCCTCCTTTGCGGCTAGTGGATACGCGGCGCGGAAGTCTCGCAGCAGACGTGGCGGCTCATCCAGCCTGTGAAAGGACACCTTCGGCAGGGCTAGCACCTCATCGGGCGGAGTGAACTCTTTCTCGGGTTCCTTCATCAGGGTGTTACCTACGCGCGCCTTGAAGGAGGCTCCAGCATCGACGGTGGAGGACATCGAAAGGCCGAAGACCGGGGGTGGGGGTTCCGCGG
>CAZEIY010000140.1:0-9286 GCA_964512375.1 uncultured Rickettsiales bacterium
ACATCGGCCAGGTGCGTCTCAGTGATGCCGCCGGAATCGCGGAGCTGGCAGCTCCTGAAGATCCGACCTGGCAGCAAGAGCAGTGGCAGGGACTCGCTCGGGTGTACCCCCCCATTGCGGACTACTACCTGCTGTTTCGCGAGGACCCTGACCTCCGCCCCTATCCCCAGGAAATGTTTGCCGACCAGCTCTCGCAGGGTGGAGACCAGGCGCCTGTCGAAGCCGAGCAACTACGGGTGCAGGTGCGCACCGCGCTCGCTGCGACGAACCTTCGGGCGGGCGACGACAAAGAGAAGAGGGACCGCTGGGTATGTTCTTGGAGACCCAGCGCTGACTTCATGCCAGCCGTGCGCAGCGTCCTGGGTGAACTGCTACCTGAGTTGGTCTGCCCAGAACAGAGCGCGCTCGCGATACAGCCAGCGACAGACAGCAGTCAAACAGACGAGCCAGCGCTGGGCGATGAGCCCGCCACAGACGGGCTTCAGCAGCAGCCAGAGTCCCCGCAGGATTCCGAAGTGGCGGAATAGTCCTCGCCCTTGGTCTGACGCGGACTACGCAGCAGCGGCGCCGACGGCGCAGACCCCTCTGATCGCGCAGGCGGGGAGCAGGGGAACGGCGCAGCCTCTTCGACAGGGATCGCGGCGATCGGCTCCACAAAGCAGAAGTGATCCGCATAATGACCGCCTGGTGACAATCCCAGCAAGCACCCTCTTTGCCTTTCCAGGCCTGCACGGTCACTGAGCGGAACTCAATCCCCTGCACCGTAGTCCAGGGCTCGTCCTGGTACGAGACCACCTCGATCCCGTAGAAGCCAGCCTCCTCGAAAGCGGCGAGAAACTCTGTCTCAGTCATCGCACCACTGATGCAGCCACTCCAGAGTTCAGGATCATCCTGCATGTGTTGGGGAACCGGCTCATCAGAGACGATGTCGGAGATGGCGGCGCGCCCCCCCTTCTTGAGGACCCGGAAGATCTCAGCGAACAGCTGCCGTCTGCTCTCGGTGCCCACCAGGTTGAGGACGCAGTTGCTCACTACGACGTCGACGGACTGGTCGGCAATCATGGGCTTGGTCTCAAATCGGCGTTGCCAGGACTCCAGGGCAGCAAGCTCCTCTACGCTGGTCACCGGATGGCTACGGAGGCGCTCTTCGACCTGCTCAAGGTCGACCCGAAGGTCCTGAATGCGTCCCTTGCAGAAGCTGACATTGTCCCAGCCGATACTTCGGGAAATTGCGTCCTGATGCGCGCGCGCAAGGGAGAGCATGTCATCGGTCATGTCCACGCCAATGACCTTGCCGCTGGCCCCCACCACCTGGCTGGCGATGTAGCAGATCTTGCCACCGCCGCTGCCCAGATCGAGCACCGTATCGCCCTCATGTACAAACCGGCTCGGGTCACCGCAACCGTAGTCACGCTCCAGAATTTCAGGCGGGATCACGCCCAGATAACGAGGGTCGTAGTCCACCGGACAGCAGAGCGCCGGTTCGACCGCATGCGACGCCTTCGAGTAGCGACTCTTTACCGCCTCGGCGACGTCCAGAACTTCTCGGGTAGCTTTCATCGTCATCTCACTCCCACTTCAGGACAATCGCTCACTTTCCGCTGCGGAATCTGCTCAATTCTTCTGCAACCTTGCCGCGCAGTTGGTCATTGCCCGGAACATCAACCGCACCGGCGCCGTAGACCACTGAGCACGCGCCCTCCGTCTTGCCGCCCGACCAGGCATCCGCCGCAGGAGCGGGGCCAGCAGGCTGCCAGGGCACGATGGAGTCAGGCGTCGACTCAGAAGAAGGGGAGGAGGAGCTGCCCGTTGCAGTCGCGGTGACCGACGAATCCAAGGTCAGTCGGCTGCGCTCAGCGGCGAGCCCCAAGCCGGCTTTACGGCGCTTCTCGAGCAGCGGGGCGAGGACATCCGCCGGCAGCGCACGCACCCCACCGTGGGCCTGGGCGAGCGTGTAGATCTTCGCCATGTGCTCAACGAGCTCCATGCGCAGCAGCGCAAACTCAAGGCTCGCGCCTACGGTAATGACGCCGTGCCGATCAAGGAGCAGCGCATCGTAGTCTTTGATCAACTTCCGAATGGGAGCCGCCCCGGTCGCCCCAAAGGGCAGCGCAAAGTCGGCGAGCGGCACCTTCAGCCCGATTGAGACGATTGCCTCTGGCAGGAAAGTCGTCAGGCTCTTTCCGGCGCATGCCATCGCCGTGGCATAGGGAGGATGGGCGTGAACGACAGCACCAATATCAGGACGCTCGGCGTAGGCACCCAGGTGCAACGCGAACTCCGACGGAGGCCTCGCCTCGCCTTCAGCCACCTTGCCCTGGTCATCGGCGACGGCAAGCCAGCTCTCGCGGATGTCTGCCTTAGATAGCGCGGTCGGAGTCACCAGGAAGCGACCCGCACCAAGACAGACAGAGACATTGCCATCGTGGTTCGCCACCCAGCCGTTGTCATGCAACGCATGCGAGGTGCGCACCAGATCGGCAGCAAGTTGGGCTCTGTCGGTACTCATGGGCGGGCGAGGATAGCACGCAGGGCGGGACTCGCCGCCCAGGCTTCTAGCGGGGTGTAGTTGCTCGCGGAGCAGCACCGGGGGCCGAAACAGGCACGACCGATGAGCCCGACGACCCTGCCGAAACCGCGCTGAGTTGACGCAGCATGCCCTCGGCCTGCTGCAAGATCCACGGCTCCTTGCTCAAGCGCTTGACCTCCTCAAAGCGAATCAGAGCCTGAGCACTGTCGCCTCTGGCAAGTGCCAGGCGGCCCAGACCGAGCAGCGCGAGTGAACGCGGTACCGGCTCCACAGCTGGATCGGCCAACACTTCCTTCCACAAGGGCTCCGCCTTGCCCAGCTGACCTTCACCGACGTAGAGCTGGGCCCGCTCTACGCGAGCGAGAGCGGCAAGTCCTCGATCTGGCCCAACCATGGCCCTCTCGATGTCCTCAGCGCTTCCCAGGCGTCCTAATTCGAGCTGCGCAGCCTGCTTGCCGATCTCGCCAATGTCGGCCTCACTGATTCCCTTGAGCATCGCCACCGTCTCTGCGAACAGACCCCGCGAGACGAGCAGATCCGAGACCAGGGGGAGTTCCTGAAGGAGGAAGCGGGGCGCGCGACAGGTCTCGAACACTGCGCTCATCTCCGAGACAGCAGCCTTTAGTTCGTCCGTCTCGACCCGTGCTCGAGCCAGGGTCATGCGGGCTGCACAATTGTCCGCTGCCTCGCCGCCGCTGAGATCGGCGACACCCAACTCGTTGAGCAGATCCTCCGCCTCCTCCTTCCGGCCTTGCGCCATCATCACAGCCACACGGCCCTCGACAGCAGCCTGCTTGAGAGCGGGGCTCCCCGCAGCTTCCATCGACGACGCTACCCGCACAAAGATGCTCATCGCGTCGTCGTGACGGGCTTCGGCCAGGAGCTGCCTGGCCATGAGCAGGAGGAGCTCGTTGTAAGCCACAGGCTGGCTCTTCTCGAGCCCGGCATCACGAGCCTGGGACAGCATCTCCTCAAGATCGGCCAGTGACGATCTGCCCAACTCGACCAGCAACTCGGCTCGCTCGACAGCAACCGAACCGCGCATCGCGTGCTCAACGGGCAAGACCTCAAGTGCCGTATCCATTAGAGGCAGTGCCTCATCACTACGCCCGATACGGCGAAGCAGCGCTGCCTGGCCGAAATAGGCGCCCGCCGTCATTCCAGGATCAATGCGCGCCTTGGCGACCTCGCGGTAGCCAGCAAGAGCCGGCTCGATGCGCCCCGCCTGGTCAGCAATGCCCGCAAGACGGAGCTTGGCACGCGCCACATACTCCGGCTCGGACTTGAACTCGACCACCGTGCGCTTCAGCACATCTTCGGCCTTCTCGTAGTCGCCAGCGTCCTGCCAGATCTGCGAGAGCTCCTCGCGGACTCGCACTTTGCCTTCTGGCTCGCTAGTGGTGGCCTCTGCCGCCTGCAAGAGGCGTAGAGCCTCCCCTCGAGCACCGCTGCTCCGGTGAAGCTCAGCGAGCTCGAGGGTCGCGCTCAGGGTCAGGTCCGGCCTGGTGGAGAAGCGCTCAAGGATCTGCTCATAGCGTCGCACTGCAGCCGCGCGGTTTTCCATGCGCAGATCGAGGCGCGCCAGACCAAGCTCACCCTGCACGGCTGTGTCGAGGTCCTCGGCCTCGGACAACAAGACGAGCTTTTGAGACTCGAGTTCAGGATCGCTTCCGCTGGCGAGGAGCCTGCTTCTCCCTTCCCGGGCCCTGGCGACGATGAGCGGCAGGTCGTCAAAAGACGAGAGCGCCTCATCGTAGGCATCAAGCGCCTTCGCCGAGTTCCCCGAGGCGGCTAGAAGCTCAGCTGAGTAGATCAGGGCCTGGGCACGTTCTTCGGGAATCATGTCCTTGGGTAGCGCGGCGAGCAGCGACAGAGCGCCTGCGAGCTCCCCGAGGTCACGAAGTACACTGGCAGCCTCGATGCTGTAGGCGACGGGCGCACCCGGATCGGAGAGCAGCGCTCCCTGAACCGTGGCAACTTCAAAGCGGGCTCCCTCGAGATCCCCCTGTCCAATGCGGGCTCGAGCAAGAAGAAGGTAGCCAGGCAACTGCCCACGAGTACTACCCGCTGAATCGACGATCTCACGGGCCACGTCAAAGGCAGCATCGGCTGAGTCGTTACGGAGCAGGAAGCGGGCGAGCATAATGTTCGCTGCCAACGGTGGTCCGTCTCTCAGCAGCCGACTCAGACCGACGGCCTCGCGAAGCTTGTCCTCGCCCTCCTCGATGTAGCCGTGCTTCTCGAGCAGTGTCGCCATCTCAGTCAGGGTGTCCGGTCGGCTCTTGGGATAGCTGCGGTAGCGCTCCTCAAGTCCCTCCCACTGACGCTTTGCTCCGGGCGCCCCGGCGAAGAGCTTGCTTGCGGGTCGGCTCAACTCACCCAGCTCATCGCCGACCTCTCCCCCCGTCAACTTCAGCCCGAGAGGAGCTGCAAGAGCGAGGATGGCAATGGGCACGATGACCCGTGCCCCGGGAATCCTGGTGAGAGCGCCCCACAGGCGACGCCACGCCGGCAGGGGTATGTCGGCCCCTTGCGCACGCATTTCATCGGCCAGCTCAGTTGAGAGCCCGGCACAGCGCACAAAACTGCTGCCCTCTATCTCGCAGTCATCGAACTCGCAGCCACGGAACAACACGGACTCAACGTCAACTGCAGAGAAATCGACCCCGCTCAACCGAACCCGATCAAGGTTGGCGAACCGAAACGATGCTCCCGCCAGACTGCCCCCCTCTATCACGAGATCGGCGAGGCTGGAGTCTGCGACACTCAGTCCGGCCGCATGGACACGATCAAAGGTGAGTCGCACGAGATCGCTGTCGTCGATCCGTACATCCGCAAAAACAACCTCCTCAAGCCGGAGATCACTGAAAGAGACCTTGTGAAGGACAGCGCCGGTGAGATCGACCCCCAGCCAGTTCCCACCCTGCACATCTGAGCCGTTCCAGTGGGAATCACGAACTCGAGCGCCGGCAAGCGTTGCACCATGAATCACCGCGCGATCAAGGGTGACGCCGTCGAGCACAGCTGCTTCCAGGTCCGCTCCACTCACGTCCGCGCCGCTGAGATCGGCGCCCGAGAGGCGAGCGCCCGCCAGGTTGGCGCGGCAGAGCACAACATCGACCAGTCCCGCATCACGCAGGTCCGCGCCCCGCAAATCAGCACCCCGCAGGTCTGCGCCTTGCAGGTCTCGTCCGCGCAGATCAACACCACGAAGATCCACATCGCGAAGCTCCCGGCCACGCAAATCCCCCTCAAGATCGTGCAACAGCACGACGTCGACGGATAGTTCGTGCCCCTCGCCTGGTGGTTGAATGCTCACTTATGGCCTACAGTTTGACACCAATGCCTCGATGGAAGAGTCTTTGCCTATGAAATCCTGCATGTCCACCTGGGCCCCAATCCTTCGCACCGCGGTGCTCCTGAGTACCGCGCTCATACTCAGCACCGCCTGCAGTTCTGGCGAGCCACAGAAGGACTTCAAGCAGGGTCAACCGCCCGTCGTCGTGGTGCAGGCACCTGGAAGTACCCCGGCTAAGGATAGCAAGACTGATTCCTCGTACGCTGGTCTCGCCTGGGAAGCGGCCACTTCGGGCGCCGTTGGCGACAGCGTCGAAGAGGTCGAACCCTACGATGTAGTCAGCCTCCTGCGCGAGTTCGAGCCGGCCATTATTGATCCGGCCAAAGACCAGGACGGCGAGAACGGCTACGACGATCTGCTCTCCTCGCTGGTCGTCGCGGACAGCAAGAATCTGTATGGACGAATCGTGACCAGGGTCCCTATGCGCGGCTTCTATACCCGTGAGGTCCGCTTCTGGATCGAGCAACCACCCGAGATGGCCACGGTCGAAATTAAGGTGGGCACCCGGGGTCGTCCCTGCGAGATCGCCCACGTAAAGAGCCCAGACGCACAAAAGGTGGTCAAAGGTTGCTTCTGGTTGGGCAACGCCCTGGATTTCCGACTGCCGCTGGACGCATTTCCTGCCAGCATGGACATAACCAAGCCCATGTGGGTCTCTGGTTTCCAGACCTGCTGTTCCGATCCTGAGCGCAACAAGTTCCTCGACGAGATCGATAAAGCTCAGGAAATCTGGCGTATCACCGGCGAAGCTGCTCCTCCAATAGAGTAGCTCGTTCAGCGCGTCCTCAACCAGCCAACAAAGTCCGCCACCCCCTCAGCAAACTCAACGCGAGGCGCATAGCTGAGTTCGGCACGAGCACGGGACAAGTCAGCCCAGGTTCGACGCACATCGCCCTGCTGCATGGGCAGCCGGTCTATGACTGCCTTTTTTCCCACAGCCTCTTCGATGGTAGCGATCATCTCGTGCAGTGATATCGATCGGTCCGATCCCAGATTATAGATCTGATGGGGGAGCCCACCGCTGAGAAGCCGCTCCAGGGCGGCGAGGACCCCGGCCACCAGGTCACTGATGTGGGTGTAGTCACGTGCACTGGTCCCATCTCCATAGACTGGAATCGACTGCCCGGAATCAATGAGGCGTGAAAACTTATGGATAGCCAGATCGGGACGCTGACGAGGGCCATAGACCGTGAAGAAACGCAGAATAGCAATGTGGAGGGAGTCAGTGCTTGCACGACCACGGAGCAGCCCCTCCGCCGCCAGCTTCGATGCTCCGTAGGGTGACACTGGGGATGGCTGCGAGCCCTGCTCAGAATACGGCGGAGTGTTGTCGTCTCCGTACACGGAAGAGGACGAAGCGAACACAAAAGGAATCGGGCGCCTTCCCGAGCAGGACCAGCGGAGCGCCTCGGCTGTTCCGTCGACATTGGTTCGCATGTAGAGGAGTGGTTGCTCGATCGAGGGTCGCACACCGGCGCGTGCAGCTATGTGGATGACCGCATCCCAACCATCGTCGGCATCGAGTTCGTCCCAGAGGCTCGCATCGCAGATGTCGGCCTCGATGAGTCGTAGCGAGGGGTTGCTCTCATGAGCGGCGAGATTGGCCCACTTGATCGAGGGAGCATAGTACCGGTTGAAGTCGTCGACGACGGTGACCTGATCACCTGCCTCCAGCAGTACATCGAGCAAGTTGCTGCCGATAAATCCAGCGCCGCCCGTAAGCAGAATCCGCCGGCCAGACACCTGAAAAGCCGCGAGCTAGCCCGGGATCTGGACTTCGTCGACGATGCCCAGAACCACGCTGTGAAAGGGGTCATCGTTGGTGCCTAGCACCTGACGGGCAGCATTGCCCTCGCGAGCCACGACCACCAGATCGCCCTCGCCGGCCTGCACGCTATCGACGGCAATGAAAGCGCGGGAACGAGGCGTCGTGCAGTCGCCCTGAACTGGCTGGCAGAGCAACAGCGTGCGACCGTCGTAGACCGGATGTTGCACCGAACTGACGACGTTGCCGATGACGCGAGCAAGGATCACTGTGTGCCCCCGACGCGCCGGCCACCCACGCTGACCTCGTCGACAACTCCGACGATCGTCGCATCTACCGGCACAAAGTGCACAGGAAGCGCCAGTGTCGCCTCCCGGCCGCCGATCCAATGAACGATGTCACCCGCCCCCGCCTGGCTCGCATCACAAGCCACGAAGCGCTCTCCGGCAACCTCGAGGTTCTCGTCGAGAGGCTCTACCAGGAGCAGCTTCACACCCTCCAGACCTGGCGCCTTGTGGGTAGCGACAACCGTTCCTATGACACGTGCGAGTTCCATGAGTCTGTCACCTTAGCAGTGCAGCGCCGCCGGCCGAGAAGCCAGCACCACGACAGCGTCAGTAGAGTCCTCCCTGAAAGTTTGCGTCAGGCCTCGGGATGATCTCGCTCGCGATGAGGGCACGTCGCTCTTCGATGGCGCTGCACGCTGCAGAGACTGCTGCCTGGACGTTCCACAGCTCACCAGCCAGCGAGAAGACACCCTTGCCGCCAATACCCTTACCCAGGCGCATAGCCAGCAGAGAAACCGGTGCCTGCTTGCAAGCTGCATCGCAAGCGAGCACTGCAGCAGCCACCGAGGTGGTCTCGACGATGCCAAGGCTCTGCTCGGCCAGACGCTCCGCCCGCGTTCCGTGGATACCGTGCACCACATCCAGGTGCACTCCGGGGAGGAACAGAGAGTCAACGACCGCCTCTGCGCCGTCACTCACTCCGGCCAGCCAGCTCTCCTCCACCTCGGCCTCCATGCCCGAGACCAGTACGAGGTACTTGCCCGGTGAGATGGGTTCGCTCAGAGCGACCCGCACGCTTGCTCTCTTGACCATCGCATCACCCGTTCGCAGAGCCCGAGCGATGGAGTCGAACTCGATTAGTGCGATCGCTGGTAGCTCAGGACGGCGCATCGAATCCGAGCTGCATCACCGCACGCCAGGCCCAGGGCCGAAGCCCGGGCTACACGATGCGGAAGAAGTCCTTGAGGGTGCAGCGACGCTGACGAGAGAAGGTCAGCGCAGTGGTAAGTCCCTCGCCAGTGGGAGAGGCAATGGTGAACGAGGTGTAGCCTTCGCCCCCCTGACCCAGACCGGCATAAGCGGACGCGTTCTTCACGAAGATCGAGGTGTTGATGATGCGCGCCATCTTGTGCAGATTTTCGATGTTCTTGGACCACATGCACGCGGTGTGACCGAAGCCGTGCTCAGCCTGGACAGCCCTGGCGATGCCTTCATCGACATCCTTGACCCGAGTGATCGGAAGAATCGAGGTGAGCATCTCGACCTGCACGAAGGGATGATCCCAAGGGACCTCGCAAATCACCAGTCTGGGATCGCCGTCATAGGGCACGCCCAGTTCATCCAGG
>CAZEIY010000141.1:0-9257 GCA_964512375.1 uncultured Rickettsiales bacterium
GAGCTGGCCAGCCTGATCAAGTCCGAAGCCGAGCTCGACTACCTGGACCCCGCGGGCAAGAAGACCGACCTGCTGGTCGAGATCGAGGGTGTTCGCCTGGGCGTCAGTGTTACCCGCGCCTTCGCCTGGCCACCTGAAGAGCCGTACACCGTCGAACAGGCCACTGAACTGCTCGAAGGGAAGCTGAGCGACATACTGCTAAGCAGCGCGAACGTCGGCCCGGGAGACCAGTGGGCACGCCAGATCCTGAGCGTCATATCCTATGCCCCGGGACACACTCAGAGCATCGAGACCGCATGGGCAGACGTCGGCCCATCGATTCGTGCAGACACCCTCATCATGGTGACCACTACCGAGGGAAATGACAGCTACATCTACTGATGTAGCACCTGCCCTCAGAGCTCAATACCGAGTTTCTCGAAGTCCTTCTCAGCTCGCTCCGCCCAGCCGCGATTAGCGACGGGGCTGGCCGGGCTCGGATGCAGGACTCGACCGATGCGCGGACCACCCTCTCCGAGCACCCTCTTTGCGCAGGCCTCAGCGAAGACGCCTACCCCGACCACCCACTCCGGCTGTAGCGCTTCGACGGTCTGAAGAAGGGCTCGATCACAGGCAGAGAAGAGCGGTTCTCGCTCGGCGGCGGGCAGCTTGTCCGGTGTGCGGTTGCGGCCACCTTCCTCCATGAAACTCAAGGGGCAATAGTTGGCGACGAAGAAGCGAGCGAAGAAGTCCTCGGCCAGGCCGAAGCGCTGCTCGGCCCAATTCCAAAGGCGCCGCCCGCTGACCTCGCTTCGCCCACATGCCAGGCCCAGAATCGGCCTCTTGGGGTGCTCTCGCTCAGGCTTGCTGACTGGCGCATCGAGGCCCATCCACCGACGCACCGCATCGACCTCACCAAAGGGAACCCCGGTCTGCGCCATTCCCCAGGGCCCAGGGTTCATTCCGAGCAGAACCACCTCTCGCTGACCAGCCCCGAAGCGCTCAAGCCAGGCCTCGTGCAGTGGCCGCGCGTAACGAAGCGGGTTGTAGACCGTGTCCACCGGAGGAGAGAAATCCAGGCGCTCGACGGCATCGCTGAGTTGCCTGCTGATAGTGATCAGATCCATGGCAGGCAAGCATACAGGGCTGGACGAGCGAGGGGCTCTGACTATAGTGCGCGCCATGAATCACCCCATGAACAAGTTCTCGGCCTTCGACGCGACCGACCTCAAGCTCATCTACCGAACCCTGCACGGCAGCTTGATGGACAACATCGAGTTGATGGACTCAGAGTTCCTACACGAGCTCCAGACATGGCTGCGCTCAGTGGCACGCTCTCAGGGTGTAGATACCAGCGACCATGGCCAATGGGACCGCTGGTTGGGTAGCAAAGAAGTCTCCTGTGAGCGACGCATGGCCGGACGACACAGCCTGAGTGTCGTCTGAGCCGAACGGAAACAGAGATGACCAACCGCTACGACGTCAGTCAGCGCCAACTCAGCGAGAATGGGCGAGGCATCGAGGTTCGTTGGGGCGACGGGCACACCTCGGTCTATTCCTTCCAGTTCCTACGCGGCTACTGCCCCTGCGCGACCTGCCAGGGACACGCGCGCAGCGCTCTGCGCTGGCAGGACCCCGAGGGGGTCGAGCTCGTTGGGGTTCGCCTGGTCGGAAACTATGGCATCTCGCCGCAATGGAGCGACGGTCACGAGACCGGCATCTTCGCTGACCGTAGCCTGCGCCGCATCTGCCCCTGCCCCGAGTGCCTGAACTGGCAGGATTCAACAGAGCCCATCTCCCTACTCCCCGAATAGCCCACTTCAGAGTTCTACGGCAGGACCCACTCGTGAAACAAAAGCACTTCATCGACTCGCACAAGGGCGCTACTTCACTGTTCGTCTTGCTAATGATGGCGCTGTATGACCACTGGAGCAGCCCCACGGCCTGGGTCTACTTTGCCATCCACGGCGGCTACGGAATCATGTGGGTCATCAAGAGCCTGAGCTTCCCGGACAAGCAGTGGGAACAGGAGTGTGGCATCGGCTACGGGCTCTACATCTGGGGCGGGCTCAGCCTGTACTGGGTCACCCCCTGGCTCATTGTCAGCCAGGGCATCGAAGCGCCTGCCTGGGCGGTTGGTGCCATCGTCGCCATGTACGCGCTCGGTGTGTTCTTCCACTTCGCATCGGACATGCAAAAACACATCTCACTACAACTCCGACCCGGTCTCATCACAGAGGGGCTGTGGGCACGCAGCCGCAACCCCAACTACTTTGGCGAGTTGCTCATCTATCTGAGCTTCGCGCTACTGGCCATGCGCTGGATGTGGGTACCCATGATCGTGCTGGCTCTGTTCGTGGGCATCGTGTGGATACCCAACATGCGGAAGAAGGACCGCTCGCTATCGCGCTACCCGGAATTCGCGGAGTACAAGAGCCGAAGCAAGCTGATCATTCCCTTTGTGATCTGAATTCATGCGCCCTTCTCTCCTGCTCCGCTGGCTGCTGCTGGCCGCGTTACTCCTGAGTGCCTGCCAGAACCGTCCGCCCAACGATGACGACGACAGCACTGCCGATGACGACGACAGCGCAGCGGACGACGATGACAGCGCTGACGACGACGATGACAGCGCTGACGATGACGATGACACCGCTGATGACGACGACACGGCGCCGACCGGTGACTTCCGCTGGTACTTCTCGCTGCATGCCGGTGAGGTGCATTACGACCTGAACGAGACGACAGCAGCCTTCGAGCAGATCCTCGCACTGGGTGGCTCGGGCGTACGTATCGACATCTTCTGGTACGACGTCGAGCCGCACCAGGACCTCTGGGATCCCGTCCTGCTCGACTACTACGACGCCATGGTCAGCCTTGCCATCGACATGGGCATCGAGCCGATGATCATCATCTCCAACGCGCCCGACTGGGCCGTAGAGTTGTATTCGAATGACCCCTCATCCTTCTGGACTCAATACGAGGAATATACCCAGCGGGTCGTCGCTCTCGTCGGAGACCGGGTCACGCACTACCAGCTCTGGAACGAGGCAAACCACCTGATCGATCCTTTCGCGGCCAGCGACGACCCCCAATTGTTTGCGCGAGCGGGCGCCATCTTTCGGGCAAGCGATCCAGGCTGCGTGCTCTACGTCAACGCCATGGCTAACCTGGTTGGATGGCAGGAGGCGGTCACCTCGTGGATTGACGGGGCTGGAGACTACATCGACGTAATCGGTGTCGATCATTACGCAGGCACCTGGTCCACCGCTCCGTACGATAACTGGGGCCCCCTCGACGTACTTCTTGCGCGCATTAATGACCCAAGCGACCCCTGGTTCGGCAAACAAGGAGCGATGCTCGAGGCCGGCTACAGTTCCTGGGCATTCGCCATCGCTGACGAGAACGATCAACGTGACTGGATCAACACGGCTCTGCCCGCTCTCCTCGCCAAGATCGAAGCAGCCAGGGCCAGCGGTCAGCAGAGCATCTCGGTCGGCAACTACTATCAACTCATTGATGTAGACACGGACGGCGTCATGTTTCCACCGGTGCTCCCAGCCGAGGAAGCCCACTTCGGCATCCTGCACAGCGACCTCTCCCACAAGATCGGCTGGGATGCGCTGCGCGATCAGATCGCGGAATTCGCCAACCTGTAGCTTCCTCAGAGTGGCTTGCGCAACATACGGGCTAGCTCACGCCCACTACCCCTCGCTGGTCAGCACCTATACTGGGCCACGTGAGCCTGCCGACCACCCTGCATATCCCCGCGCCTGAGCACCCACCAAGAGCGGCTCTACCCTCTCACCCCGGTCTCTGCGTGCTGTTGTTGGGCCTACTCATGGTCCCGCTGGGCTGTGCGAGCGACATGACTGAGGGCTCCTTGCCCGGGCAGTGCAGCGACGCGGCCGACAACGATCTCGATGGCCTGTTCGACTGTAATGACCCCGACTGCGCGGGCTCACCGGACTGCCTGCTGTCTGTAGTCGAATGCACCCCAGACGTCGATCCAGCCAACCCTCCGCTGGGTCGCTTTGAGACCATGACCCAGGGCGCCGGCCTGTTCGAACTCGATCGCACTGAGGTCGGCCTGGGTGGAAACGGAATCGGTGTCGGCGACATCAACGGAGACGAAAGACCGGACCTCTTTGTCGCCGGCAACCTGATGATGTGGGGCGGCGTCGCCAATCGTATGTATGTGAACCAGGGGCACGGGGTCTTCACTGAAGAGACGGTCGAACGCGGTCTACCACCCGGTGCCTCGGGCAGCGCGCACAATGTCCCCTCTCAAACAGACATCGCGCCAGTCTTTGCCGACTACGACAACGATGGCGACGAAGACCTGTTCCTGGTCGGTGCCACCTTCAACACCCTGCTGCGCAACGATGGAGGCCAGTTCACGGACGTGACCGCCCAAGCCGGATTCATCGGCGAGCGGGTCTTCAGCATGGGAGTGGCCCTGGCGGACTACGACGGTGACAGCTTCCTGGATGTGCTGGTCGTCAACCACCTTACGGTCCCTGATGACCTTGAGAACGAAGGTGCGCCAGGCAACGAAGGAGAAGGAGAGGAAGAGCCACTCGTCGGCGTGCCCGAGTCGCTCTATCACAACAACGGAGACGGCACCTTCACCGACGTAAGCCACCTCCTCCCCGAGCCCGATGTGGCGGGAATGGGCTTCGCAGCGAGCTGGATAGACGTCGACCGCGACGGCGACCCGGATCTCTACGTAGTCAACGACGAGGGCATAGATCTACAACCCAACCAGCTGTATCGAAACGACGGATCTGACGGCAATGGTGGCTGGCTGTTCACCAACGTCAGTGACAGCTGCGGCTGCCAGGTCGCCATGTTTGGGATGGGCGCCGCCATCGGCGACTACGACCGAGATGGCGATCAGGACATGTACCTCACCAACCTCCACGAGGGCGGAGGAGAGGTGCTCCTGCAGAGCCAGGGCGATGGCATGCACGTGGATGTCACGCTTGCAGCGGGTGCACGGACCGGGAACAGCGGCGATCGGACTACCAGCTGGGGCACTGAGTTTCTGGACATCGACAACGACGGCTTCCTGGATCTGTTCACCGCCTTCGGCAGCCTGCTGAACCCTGACGACCGGAATTCGCTGATCCCTGCACCCAACGTCATGCTGCGCGGTAACGGAAGCTCGTTTTCTGTGCTCTCAGACTCTGGCGTCGAGGGCTCAGCGGGCAGCAGCGAAGGAGTAGTAGCGCTCGACTACGACCTGGACGGCTGCATGGATCTGGTCGTCCAGAACCTCGACGGACAACCCGCGCTGTATCGGAATCGCTGCGAAGGTTCGGGTAGCTGGATCGGCTTCAAGCTCGAAGGCACACTCTCCAACCGCGACGCCGTCGGTGCTGAAGTTCGCCTCGTCACCGAGGACGCAACCCAGTACGCCCAGGTCTTCGCAGGCTCGACCTCAGTGCACTCCGGCCGCACCAAGAAGCTGCACTTTGGCCTGGGTAACGCCACCTCCGTTGAGAGCATCCAGGTTGCCTGGCCGTCGGGTTGCATCGAGCAATTCGCACCACCTCTGCCGGGCTGCTACTACCCTCTACGCGAAGGCGATGGGTTCAGCGGCAACGAGGCCTGCCCCTGAGCTCGCCTCAACACTCCAGCAGCGCCTGAAAGCTGCCTGAGTCCGTCGCATAGCCGTCAACAACCAACAGGTAGGTCTGACCAGCGACCGCCTCGAACACCATCGAGTTCATCCCGGTAGCGACACAGCTATTACCAAGGAGAACCGGACTGCTACTGACGTCCCCGTCCAGAGCGAAGAGGTCGTGGTTGACCTCCATCGGAGTAGCATCCACCAGACGGAAGGTCACCTGCCCGCTTGTCGCTGCTGTGAACGCGTACACCACCTCAGGGGCATGATAGCTGCCGATGCTGCACGAATAGCCACTGAGCAGCTCCGTCGCTTGTTCATTGTCAGAGGTGTCCCCACTCACGAGGTCGCCACAGGATATCGAGGCTGGCTGAAGAGGCGGGCTTTGATCCCAGGGCAACTCACCACCGCAGGCAGGAATCAACTCAGCCGGAAGGTCACCGGGCCAGGAAATCGTGCCGCTGTCGATGTCCCACTGTGAGGTGCCCATGGGTACAGTCAGAGGCATGTCCGGGATGAATCGATCAACCCAACGCACCGAGAGAGTCATCGCAGCTCGGATGCCATCAGTGAATGACCAGGCCAGGCCCTCGCACTCAGGCTCGGCCCTCCCTCGGAGATATCCGGCCGCAAGGCCCGCGACGCTGACCGTCTCATAGAAGCTGATGGTCGGACGCATGGAAAACTCAATACGGCCTCTCCAGCCCGTGTCCCCGACCATCTCAAGGCCAGACATCTCTGAACTCTGGGTGGTGTCCCAGACATCTTGCCAACCCGACTCGGACCGATACCGACCACCCACTTCCCAACCCCAGTGCCCCTGATAGGAGCCCACTGTCATATCCAGATAGCCGGTGGTCTCAGAGACAAAGCGAACAAACACCTCGTATTTCACCGTACCCACCAGGGGAACACCCGAGACGTCGACGTAAAACGGCACCTCAAAGTCACTGATCGGAAACTCCTCGTCGACCCGGTGAGCACCAGAAGCCGCCACGTAGTAATCAAAATTGGCGTCAACCCGCATACCGACGACCGCATCGAAGCGATCGAGCCGCCCCCACTGCATCTTCGCGCCCAGCTGGGTCTCAGGGCGAACCGTCAGGTGGCCGCTGCGAAAACCTGATTCAATGTGCAGGCCACCGTGAGTCTCCCGGTAGAGCGTCTTGCCCGAGAGATCGATGAGGGAGCGCGCGCCCGTGCCCTGGAGCGTGAGATCGAATTCACCCTCCTCGACGACCTCGTTCAGCGGGATGTACTCGGTGAACACGACCAGAGAGGTACTGCCACGCTCGATCGAGACCACCCGACCCAGGTAGCCGCCGCCAATTACGCCTGCGACCACATCCCCGACCTCAAGACCAACCTCGCCGACGGCACAACTGAAGTAGAAATGTATCTGGCTGCGGTCTGCTCCGATGAACTCGAGGGAATCGAAACAGGGCTCATCCTCGAGCAGCACAACCACGGGCGCCTCGAACATGCCGTCTTCACTGCCTGTGACCTCTTCGGGCTCGCCATGCGGCGAGTTGGTCACTGCTTCCATTGCGCCCTGAGCGCAAGCAAGCAGGCCCAGGCAAGAAGCGAAAAGGACGGTAGGGGCTGCTGTACGAATCAAACTGAACATCGTTGTGTTCCTCCACGAAGTTCAGCACCAACAAGCGGTCGGTGGGCTCCGTTACGTTGCAGCTAGCACGGCAGAGCCCCGCAAATACGGTCAGATGGCCCCGGCGGACAGAAAACAACACCGCCTCCACAGGTTGGTCACCATCTCAACAGGACGACAACAAGTGGAGGCCTCTAGCGCTCAGGGCAGGCTGGGGTCCTCGGGCAGCACATCGCCAGGAGGCGGCTCCCCCTCGAGCACTGCCGGCGCAGACTCTTCATCCAACACCGCCGGAGGAGCATTGTCCTGCGTGGAAAGCGGCAAGAGAGACTGGAGTCCCACATTGGTCCGCCGCCAGAAGGACACCAACCTGGTGCTCTCTGGATCGTTGACCAGCCCGACCTGCTTCCACTGCGAGGGTATCAGGCATGCCGGCGGTGTCGGCTCCGCCCCGGCTCGGACAAGGGCCACCACCACATCAGGAGCTTCTGGTTCGTAGGGAATATGGCCGGGTGGAGGACAGATAGCGATGACCTCAGGCCCTTTGCGAAGACCGCTGACCTGATCAAGCAAGCCTCGGTACCGCCACCACTCAAGGTCTCCCCAGGGATCGAGCAACTCGCGCTGCCCGGGGACACCGAGGTAACTGGGCTGAAGCACCTGGACCTGCTCCCAGAGCGCCGCGCGGAAGCTGCGCCCGCTGGGGAGTTGCCGATCAGCCCGGCACCAACCCCGCTGCTCCACGGAACTAGAAGCGCCCAAACCCCGCACCCAGGTGGGCGGAACGTCTTCCTGGTGCGGCTGCGCGATAAGGTGCTCCTGATTGAAGGAGTTCTCCCCCGCGAAGTGAAAGTCCAGGAACACCACCAGGCCGAGGACGATCGCGAGGCCTGCTACTCGCACATTCCAGGGACGCGAGAGCTCAGCCCAACCGAAGGCGCAGCCCAATAGCAGCGCGGGCAACAGAGGCAGTAGGAAGCGGTCATCGAGCACTGGCATCAGCAGCACCAGAAAGCCGCCGTAGCCTAGCAGGGGCAGAACCAACAAGGACGAGCCCAGACGCGAGGCAACCAGCCAGACCAACAAGAGGGGCAGAGCCAAGAGCGCGAGCAGAGGCGAGAGCGCGGACGTCACCAGCCGCAGCGGATAGAACGTACGCTGCTCAAAGCTCAGCCCCTCCCAACGGTGAACCCCATCGCTGATCGCACCGCTCAGCACCGTTCCAAGGTCAGCGGCCCTATCAGTGACGCCTTGCGCAGCTCCCCCCGCGATGAAGGCGGTGCGGCTCATCGAGGCCAGAGAGTTCTCAGACCCACTCATCTGCAGGTACAGACTGAGTAGCGAAGCGACAGCCACAACGACCACTCTCATCACCACCCCACGACTTCGCCAGTTGAGCAAAAGGCCTTCATCTTCGGCCTCGCCAGACAAGGGGCGAGGGCGTGATCGCACGATGAGCGCGGCCAGCAAGAGGGGGGGGCCAAAGCTCAAAGCGGCCCACTTTGTGAGCACCGCTGCCGAGAACACAACCGTAACCAGGACAGCACACCGAAGAGGCCAGCGATCCCGACCAGCGATGAGGAAGGCCACCGCCAACCAGGTCAGCGTCACCACAGGGATGTCGTAGTAGTACCGAGCTGCGTAGCCATGCAGAGCCGGAGTCAAGAAGACACCAACTGCCGCCGCCGCAGAGACGGCCTCACTCCGGCTCAGTCGATGCGCAAGCCAACCCGTGATGGCAGCCAGCAGCACCAACCAGACCAGCGAGGTCGCGGTCGCCGCCACGGCCGTGTGCCCCACAAACATGCCCCCAGGCAGGGTCAGTAGGTGAAGCACGGGTGGGAAGGCTGCGTCCGCATCAAAGAGGAAGCGCCAGGCGCCCGCATCACCCATCTGCTGCCACATCTTGAGGATGCGCAGGCGAGCTGTGTGCTCGATGTACTGAGCCCCGTCTGCACCGTAGCTCTGCAAACCACTCAGCGAGAGGCGACGGAGCAACAGGCCGACCACCAGCAGGCCTATGACGATCGAATAGAGATGAGG
>CAZEIY010000142.1:0-3108 GCA_964512375.1 uncultured Rickettsiales bacterium
CTAACCCGATGACAGGTGAGGTTGTCTCTGAAGGCCCAGCCAACCGCAGCTACGTCACAATCGTAGGTACTGATGAGGGCACTACCGTTGAGGTTACTCCCACCTACGACATCCAAGCCGGCGTCGGCGTAAGTGATCTCGGCGAAGGTATCGGCATTGCTGCCGGAAGTACCCGAAGCTTCACGTTGGGGGCCTACGATGTGCTCAATCTCGAGACGACCTTCATGGAGCAACCTACCTTTGATCTCTCGGACCTGGCGTCCTTCTGGGAGTGGTTGAATAGTGGAGCAAGCGAGCTCTCGGGTGTCGCTCCTGACCTGAGTGGCACGGTGGTCACTTCGAGCAGAAGAGTTGCTGTCTTTACTGGCGTCGATCTCGCCATGGTTACCGGTGGTTGCTCGGACGGATACGACAACGACGGTGATGGCGACGTGGATGCTGCTGATCCTGGCTGTGCGGATGACAACGACGAGTTCGACGATACGAGCTCAGATCCTTGCTGTGCCGAGCACATCGAGCAGCAGGTGCTGCCCAACCAGGCGATGCGTCGAGACTATGTCGTGAGTCACTCTGCGCAGCGAAGCTCGGGCGACGCCGAGCCGGATCTGGTGCGCATCATGGCGCTCAACGACGGCACCTCAGTGACGACAAGTCTCTCGGGCGCAGACAGCTCGTTCTCACTCGATGCAGGAGAGTTTCGCGAGATCTGGGCGCGCTCGGGATTCATCGTTGAGGCCAGCGGTCGGGTGCATGTTGCTCAGTTCCTGGTGGTAGGGCTGGATGTGCACTCCCCTATTGCCGGCCGCGGAGATTCGTCTCTGTTGTACATCCCGCCGCTCAATCAGCGCAGGGAGGACTACATCTTCACCACCGGTGAGGGGTTTCAGTCGAACTGGGTGGTGGTGTCGGTTCCGCAGGGAGTCTCTGCGAGCCTTGACGGCAGCGAGCTCAGCACGCTCTCTGGCTGCAGCGGCCCGGTCTCCGAGGGAACCTTGGGGACCACGTCCTACGAAGCGTGGACCTGTTCGATCAGCGACGGCGTGCACAGGGTCTGGTCGGGTGCGGGTAGTGCTCCTGCCTCCGAGAACATCGGCGTGTTGGTCTATGGGTACTACGCAGCCGGTTCGTACTCCTATCCGGCGGGTGCTGGTCTCGAGTAGGTCTGCTCTCGTTGCTGGCTGGGGGTGCTTTCCCCCAATGAGTTCAATGCCAATTGTAAAGTTCTGGCAAAAAACGCCCTTGAAGCGCCACGTGGATGGGGTAAAAGGCGTGCGCTCTCCTCTCTCAGTTCAGTTCTTCAGGGGCTATCTATGCGCACTGCAATTCAGATCTTCTCACTCTTCCTGGTTTTTGCTCTCGCGGGGTGTGCTCAGCGCGCGCCGGTGGGCGACGATGACGACACTGGCAGCGCTGATGATGATGACAGCACCGCGGGAGATGACGACGACACGGTCGTGGATGACGACGACACGGTCGTGGATGACGACGACACGGTCGTGGATGACGACGACACGGTCGTCGACGATGACGACACGCTCCCAGCGCCTGCCTTCACCATGAACTGCATGCCTGCTACTCAGCAGGTGGCGATCACCTGGGGGAACTCTGCCACGGTCCAGCTTAGCGCCGAGGTGATCTGGCCCGATGGCACGGTAGAAGCACCGACCAGCGCCAGTTGGTCGGTTGTGGGCAATTTTGGCGGCTCCGTGACTTCCGACGGGCTGTACACCACCCCTACGGACCACGGCGGCATAGGCGAGATCGCCGTGCAGCAGCAGGGGATTGTAGGACTGTGTGAGATCGAGATAGAGCTCGAGGGCGAGATCAACAACACGGGTAATGGCTCGGTCCCGGGGGCATTCTCTTCGGCGAACGTGGTCGTAGATGACGCCTGTGCGGCTCAGATTATCTATCCCCTCGATGACTCGGTGATGCCCGGAAGCCTTCTGCCACCGAAGATTCAGTGGCTCGTCGGCGGTGACTCGAACATGTACTCAGTGCGTCTGCACAGCGCCTACAGCGATCTGACCTTCTTCACTACCGATGAGTTTCTTACCCCTGATCAGAGCACCTGGCGGGGCCTCACCACGTTTGATCCGGGTACGAATGTCGAGATCACTCTGACCTCGGGCAATTGGACCGGGAGTTCATTCTCGGGCAGTCCGTGCACGGCCACCACTTCAGTCAACCTCGAGGCCAGCGACAATGATCTGGACGGCACGGTCGTGTATTGGGGAGCATCCGCCTTGGGTGGCATGCGTACCCTGGGCGTAGGGGCCAGTTCTCCGACGCCACTCTCACTGCCGGCGATGAGTTGTGTTGGGTGCCATACGGTGAACTTGAACAACCCGACGCTCATGTCCTACTCCGACTTCTCTCCGATGACTCCAGGTCGGATCGTCAACTTGAGTAGTCCGAGCAGCGTCATCGCGGGACCCTTGGACTCGGTATTCACGACGCTCAACCCCAACGGAACGCGTGGAGTGAAAGCGCCCATGTTCGGTATAGGCTCGATCATTAGCGGCGGCCGCGAGTTGACCCTCATCGAGTTGCCGTCTGAGACAGCGCTGGGGACTCTGCCCACTGCAGGCACCCCGGTGTTTGCCGACTGGTCTCCCGACGGTACCAAGCTGGTCTACTCGTCGTGCAGTAGCGGCGGTACTGAGTTTGGAGCACAGGACTGCAGTCTCCGCATCATGGATGTCTCTGGTGATGTCTTCACCAACGATCGTTTGCTTCTTGAGCAACAGGGTGACGAGAATTTCTACTACCCCACGTTCAGCCCCGACTCTCAGTGGATTGCCTTCAACATCGGTGGCTACTTCAGCGGCACCAACTCCGACGGCGATCAGGTCTCAGGCTCCTCGTCGTACGCAAACCCCACTGCGCGTCTGTTTCTCATCTCCGCCAACGGCGGTGATCCGGTCGAACTCACCGCTGCCAATGGGGTGGGTGACCTCACCAACAGTTGGCCGCGCTGGGCCCCTGTGACCCAGGACTACGCTTGGCTGGCCTATTCCAGCAAGCGGGACTATGGCTACACCGGCCAGGGGACTTCCCAGCTTTGGGTTACGGCGGTGGATCTCAGTGAGGCGAGCCTGGGCAATG